>NZ_LZZU01000063.1:0-51718 GCF_014170355.1 Cupriavidus sp. UME77 | reverse complement strand
GGTCAAGGACAAGAACTCGGGCGTGCGCCTGATGGGCTTTGGCCACCGCGTGTACAAGAACTACGATCCGCGTGCCAAGCTGATGCGCGAAACCTGCTATGAAGTGCTGAACGAACTGGGCCTGCACAACGACCCGCTGTTCAAGCTCGCCATGGAACTGGAAAAGATCGCGCTGGAAGACGAGTACTTCGTCAGCCGCAAGCTGTACCCGAACGTCGACTTCTACTCGGGCATCGTGCAACGCGCGCTCGGCATCCCGACGTCGCTGTTCACCTGCATCTTCGCCCTGGCACGCACTCCGGGCTGGATCTCGCAGTGGGAAGAAATGATCACCGATCCGGAATACAAGATCGGCCGTCCGCGCCAGCTGTTCAATGGCGCTCCGCGTCGCGACGCATCGGATATCCGCAGGCGCTGAGCGCAGTGTGTCGCTACCGGTGGGCCCGGAACGCGGGAAGCAGCGGCCGATGCGACACCTTGGTGTTCACGATGGGTCGCCGGCTGGCGACCCTAGCCCTCAGCATTCGAAGGAAGACGTCCGATGAGAATTAGCGTCCGCTTCTGCATAGGCATATCGCTCACGCTACTGAGCTCCATACCTATTGCCGCCCGGGCAGACGAGCAAGAGCCGGCAGCGACGACCGACGCTAATCCGCTGCCCGCGGCCGAGGCGAAGGCCCCACCCGCGCTACAACCAGCCAACGCAGTGACGCTGAGCGCCAACCCGGAGCCAGTCAACTTCGATGCAGGCGGCCTTGGCCCGATATACCTGACCGGCGTGCTGAGCGGTCTAGGCCAAGTGCAGAGCAACGCCCTGCCTTCAGATCGCAGCCGGCAGATCGATATTGGCAATGCCCAGGTATTCATCAACAAGCCGGATGGCTTGCTGCAGTTTTTTCTCCAGGCGGGGTACTACTCGATCCCCGTCCTCGGCATGCCTTATATCCGCACTTCGGATGCAACGCCGACGTTCTTCGGCCCCGTCGCACAGGGCTACCTGAAGATCGCGCCGACCGAGAACCTCTCAGTAGTGGTTGGCAAGCTGCCAACACTGATCGGCGCCGAGAGCACGTTCTCGTTCCAGAACATGAACGTCCAGCGCGGTCTGCTGTGGAATCAGGAAAACGCCGTGAACCGGGGGGTGCAGGTGAACTACGCCGCAGGGCCGCTAACGCTCGCGGCCTCGGTGAACGACGGCTTCTACTCGAAGCGATACAGCTGGGTGTCCATGTCGGCTAGCTATGCATTCGACAGCAATAACACGCTGGCCGTTGTCGCGGGCGGCAATACTAACCACACCCATGTATCCACCGCAGCGACACCTCTATTCCAGAACAACCAGCAAATCTACAACCTGATCTACACGCGCACTAACGGCCCATGGACCTTCCAGCCCTACCTGCAATACACCCGCGTGCCAGAGCTTCCGGAGTTCGGCGCCAACGCGTCCGCATCGACCTATGGCGGCGCGCTGCTGATGAGCTACGATTTTGGCTCCGACGCTGCCCCGGCGCCGCTGCGCAAGGCGGGCTTCAAACTGCCGGTGCGCCTGGAGTACATCAGCTCCACGGGTAGCGCCGCCGACGGCGCGCCCAACCTGCTGTATGGTCCTGGGAGCACGGCATGGTCGCTCACCGTGACGCCCACCTACCAATACAAGCGCTTCTTTGGCCGCGCCGAGTTCTCCTACGTCGGCGCGCGAAAGACCGCGCCTGGTCTGGCTTTCGGTTCGGACGGCAACAGCCGCTCGCAAGTGCGGGGGTTGCTCGAGGTCGGCTTGCTGTTGTAAGCCCGACTACGCGACGCACTTGTCGAATCCCGGGGGGAGAGTATTCACGACGCGCTTCGCGGTAGCTGCGCATCACGCAGTCCGGGGGAAAACCCGACAGCGGCGCTCTATTTCCGCCCAATATTAAGGTTGACGTTGCACCGACGCAATTGAATTAACCGAATGACAATAATTCCGAGATGGAATACCGATGGCATGCGCGGCCAGAGCGTCGGGATTACCGACTTTGGATCGGCGCTTCTTTCACGCACTTGGAAGTAGCGTGCTAGCAACTTTCAGATGCCGTGACTCCATCGAATCCAATCCTTCCCCTATTTACCAAAAGATATCGAAATGGAGATCGGACTTGCATTCGCCAGTCTGCAAGGGAGGGGGGTGAGTCATCTTGGAAGCCGTGTAGCGCTTCTTGCAATGAAAGAAATGAATAATTGCTATTTTAGAAAAAATAATAAAAGTTTTTATACAACTATTTACACATCATTGTCATAAAGCTGCCTCATCATGCGCCGTCCATAGCCGTACCGGGTCATGCCTGATCCCTCCGGCATGGCCCCTTCCGAAAGCAAGAAACGACTTGCTAAGCAGAAATTGAAATGACAATGAAAAAGACTCTCCTTGCATTGACAGCAGCCGCCGCGGCTTGGTCCGCGTCCGGCGCCGTATTCGCGCAATCGTCCAGCGTGACGCTCTATGGCATTGCCGATGCCGGTATCAGCTACCAAAGCCATGTGCAAGGCCCGAACGGGGGCGGCGCACTGTATGGCGTAACGTCGGGTGGCCTTTCCGGTTCGCGCTGGGGCATTCGCGGCGTGGAGGATCTCGGCAACAACCTGAAGGGCATCTTCGTGCTGGAGAGCGGCATCAATCTCGACACCGGCACGTCCGCCCAGGGTAACCGCCTGTTCGGCCGCCAAGCTTACGTCGGTCTGCAGAACGACCTTGGCGCCGTCACATTGGGCCGCCAGCAGAACACGTTGTACGACCTGTTCGCCGCCTATGACCCGATGATGGCCGGCAACAGCTACTCGCTCAATTCTGTCGACACCAATGGCTTCAACGGCCGCGCCGACAACGCTGTCAAGTACACCGGCAAATTCGGTGGCCTGATCGCAACCGGCTTCTACAGCTTCGGCCGCGATAGCAACGTCGTCAACGGCAGCGAAGTGCCGGGCAGCTTCCGGGTCGGCAAGAACTTCGGCGGTGGCGTGGCCTACGCCACCGGCCCGGTCTCGGTGGGTGTCGCTTACGACCAATACCAGGGCAGCACCGTTGCCACATCCGGCGCCGCGGCCAAGCGTGCCGCCATTGGCGCGTCGTATGCGCTCGGCGCCGCGAAGCTGTTCGCCGGCTACCGCTGGCTGCGCGATGAACTCAGCAGCGCGACCACCGTCCGTCATGACAATCTGTACTGGCTTGGCGCGCTGTACAACATCACGCCTTCGTTCAGCCTGACCGGCGCTGCTTACTACACCGATGCGCGCAACGACAGCAACGATTCGTGGATGTTCGTGCTGAATGCCGACTATGCCCTGTCCAAGCGTACCGATGCTTATCTGCTGCTCGGCTACGTGAACAACAAGGGACAGGCCACCTACGGCGTCACCAATGCGATGAATACGCTGCCCGGCCAGAACCAGACCGGCGCAATGGTTGGCGTGCGCCACCGCTTCTAATATCACTCGTGATAATGGCCAGCGCGCTGTCTGGGCGCGCTGGAGACAAGTCATATCGACCTTGCCTTGTTCACTAGGTGCAGGGACGCTTGGCCGGCAGATATGCCGGCCTTTTTTTTCGCGCCCTCACATCGCCAGCACGGCGATTCACTCCTGTGCGGGCGGGCTCCCGCTTCCATCAGGAAACTGGCCGCTTCCGGGGCAATCCCCCGGCGCGCAGCGCCAGCCCTTCCCAGCAGGTTCCATCGTTCAGATTCCCCTTCCCGTCGTGACCGGGTCTTCGACGCGCCGACGTCTCGCGCGCATCGCTCACGGTTCCCCCGGGACTATTTAAATAGGACGTACAAAATGAAGCACATCACGCCCCCCTCCCCTCCCTTGCCGCTGCCCTGCTCGCCTCGACACTCGCTTACGCGGCACATGCCGCTGACGTCAGCAAATCGAGCCATTCCTTGACGCGCCAGGAGGTGAGAGCGAACCTGGAGGCTTGGCAGCGTGCGGGCCTCGCGCAAGCGTGGCGGCGAGACGCCACGCCGGACATCTACAGCGAGAAGTATCAGCAACGGCTCGCCAACTATGAACGCCTGAGAGCGATCGCCCGGTAGGCCACGAGTGACTGGCCGAAATCCCCAACGGTCTGCCGAGCGTCATTGCTCAAGGGCCATGCGGCGGCAACATGCCCTCGCAATTCAATATGACTCGGACGCCAGTTGTCTGGCGGGCTGCACGGTCTCGTGTCGATCACGCTGCGCATCGGCCGCGCTGCCGGGCCGGATCCTGAACCAGATCGAGTACATGGCCGGCAGGAACACCAGAGTCAAGATCGTCCCGGCAAGCGTCCCGCCTATCAGCGTGTAGGCGAGCGCGCCCCAGAACACCGAATGGGTCAGCGGAATGAAGGCCAGGATGGCAGCCAACGCGGTAAGGATCACCGGCCGCGCACGCTGGACCGTGGCTTCCACAACCGCCCTGAACGGATCCAACCCTTCGTCTTTGTTGTGCTGAATCTGCCCGATCAGGATCAGCGTGTTGCGCATCAAGATGCCCGACAACGCAATCAGGCCAACCAGCGCGTTGATGCCGAACGGTTGCCCGAACAGAATCAGCGTTGGCACCACGCCAATCAGGCCGAGGGGGCTGGTCAGGAACACCATGACCATCGCCGGAATCGACCGCACCTGGAAGATGAGAATCAGCAGGGTGACTGCCAGCATGATCGGGAACAGCGGCAGCATGGCCTTCGTGGCCTTGCCCGATTCTTCAATGGAACCCGCTTGTTCAATGCGGTATCCGTTGGGCAGTTTCTCGATGATTGGCTGAAGCTGCGCGCTGACGGATGTCGAAACGTCGGGCGGTTGCAGGCCATCGGCAATATCGCCTCGCACCGTGATCGTCGGCATGCGATCGCGCCGCCGAATGATGGGCTCTTCCATGCGCACATCGATCTTGCCCACCTGCGAGAGCGGAATGCGTTGCCCGTTGGCGCCTGCCAGCGTGAAGTCGCCGATCTTGGCCGGATCCAGTCGGATGTCGCCGGCCGAGCGGGCGGTCACCTGCACCGTGCGGATGTCCTCGCGCACCGCCGTCACCGGAATGCCGTTGAGCAGGAATTGCAGTTGTTGCGCGACGGCGCTGGAGGTCAGCCCCACGGCCTGCAAGCGGTCCTGCTGCAAGGTGAAGTGCAGCGTCGGTACGCGCATCCCCCAATCGGTGTTGACCGTGCGCATCATCGGGCTGGCGTCCATGACTTGCCGAACATCGGCCGCGATGCGGCGCAACGTCTGCGCATCGGGGCCGGTCACGCGATAGGCAACCGGGAACGGAGAGTACGGACCGAACACGAGCTGCGTGACCCGTACGCGCGCCTCGGGGGCGAGGCCGTCGGCAATCGCCTGGCGCAGGCGCTGCTTCAATGCGTCACGCTCTTCCTGGCTGTCGGTGCGGATCACGATCTTGGCGAACGACGGATCCGGTAGTTCCGGCCCCATCGCCAGATAAAAGCGCGGCGCACCCTGGCCAACGTAAGCCGTCACAATCTTGGCTTCCTTCTGTTTGGCCAGCCAAGCTTCCAGCTTTGCGGTGGCCGCGCTGGTCTGGCTGATCGATGTTCCATAGGGCATCTGCACCTCGACCAGCACTTCAGGCCGATCCGAAATTGGGAAGAACTGCTTCTTGACCACCGCCATACCGAGGATGGCCAAGGCAAAGAGCCCGACGACCAAACCCGCGACCAGCCATTTGCGCGCAATCACACGCCCAAGCAGCGCACGGAAGCGGTTGTAACGCAGGGTGTCGTAAATCGCATCGTGGCCGCCTTCGACCTTCTTGAAGTCAGGCAGCATCTTTACGCCTAGGTAAGGCGTGAACACCACCGCGACCACCCAGGACGTGATCAGCGCAATGCCGACGATCCAGAACATGTTGCTGGTGTATTCGCCCGCGGTGGATCGCGCAAAGCCATTGGGCATGAAGCCGACGGCGGTCACCAGCGTGCCCGACAGCATGGGCGCCGCAGTGTGGCTCCATGCATATGCCGAAGCGGCGACGCGGCTGTAGCCCTCTTCCATCTTCACCACCATCATTTCAATGGCGATGATGGCGTCGTCCACCAGCAAGCCGAGCGCCAGAATCAAGGATCCAAGTGTGATGCGGTCGAAGTTCTTGCCTGTCGCAGCCATCACCACAAAGACGACCGCCAGTGTCAACGGCACGGCCGCGGCCACCACCAGGCCCGCGCGCCAGCCCATGCTGACGAAGCTCACCAGCATGACCACCAGCAGCGCGGCGAAGAACTTGAGCATGAACTCATCGACGGCAGCGGCGATGTTGACTGCCTGGTCGGTCACCTTGGTCAAGCTCATGCCGAGCGGCATGTCAGCGTTGATGGCGCCCACCTCCTTGTCGAGCGCCTTGCCCAGGTCCCGCCCGTTCCAGCCTTCGCGCATGACGATGCCCAGCAGCAAGGCAGGCTGGCCACCATTGCGCACCATGAACGTGGCAGGATCCTCGTATCCGCGCTTGACCGTGGCAATGTCCGACAGCTTCAACGTTCGGCCCTGCGATACAACCGGCGTATCCCGAATCTTCTGCAGCTCGTCGAACGCGCCGTCCAGACGGATGAATACCTGCGGCCCTTTCGTTTCCACCGAGCCGGCTGCCGTCAGGGCATTCTGGCTGTTGATCGCGGTAAAAACCTCTTGCGGACTCACGCCCAGCGTCGCCAGCCGCTCATGGGAAAACTCGACATAGATGCGCTCCGACTGCTCGCCGATGATGTTGACCTTCTTCACGCCGGGCAAGTGCAGCAAGCGCTGACGCAGCGTCTCCGCATCTCGCACGAGCGCACGTTGCGGTTCGCCCTGCGCCTTGAGCGCAAACAACGCAAAGGTCACGTCCGCATACTCGTCGTTGACCATCGGCCCGATCACGCCGGGCGGGAGGTTGGCCACCTCGTCGCTGACTTTCTTGCGCGCTTGGTAAAACTCCTCCTGTACTTCCGACGGCGGCGTGCTGTCGAGCAGGGTCAACGTGGTGAACGCCAGGCCCGGCCGCGTGTACGTTTCCGTGCGGTCATACCAGCGCAGTTCCTGCATGCGCTTTTCGATCTTCTCGGCCACCTGGTCTTGCATTTCCTGCGCCGTCGCGCCGGGCCACGCGGTGATGATGGTCATCACCTTGACCGTAAAAGCCGGGTCTTCCGCGCGGCCCAGCTTGAAGAAGGAAATGAGACCCGCCAGAGAGATCAGGCAGATAAGGAACAACGTGATGGCGCGCTCGCGCACGGCGAGCGCCGATAGATTGAAACGACCTTGGCTCACAGGCGCACCCCCGCGATGGCAGTGCTGGCACCTTGCCCTGCCACACGGACTTGCTGTCCTTCACGCAGCAGTTGTGCGCCAAGCGCGACGATCCGCTCCCCTTGCTTGACTTGGCCAGCAACCCGAGCGCTTTCGTCACCGAGGCGCACGATGGTGACGGATCGCCACGACACCTTCGCCGGATCACCCTGGATGACCCACACACCCGGGCCCTTGCCGGCATCGAACACGGCACCAAGCGGCACCTGCAGATCGCCTTGCACGGTGGTGAGCCGATCGGGAATCTGGATCGTCACGGTGGCGCCCAGCGGCGCATTGGCCAGTTCCCCATCCAGCACATAGCGCGCTTCGAACGTGCGGGTAAGCCGATCGGCAGCATCCGACAGTTGCCGCAGCTTGGCAGGTGCACCGGCGCTTTCCTTACCGAAAAGCGTGGCTTGTGCGACAGAGTCGATCGCCGGGCGCAACGTTTCCGGCAACTGGACCACCGCTTCACGGCGGCCAGCGTGGGCCAGCCGTACGACGGCTTGCCCTGCGTTGACGACCTGGCCGGGCTCGGCCAGCGTCTCCATGACCACGCCTTCACCATCGGCAACAAGCTCTGCGTAACGGCTGGCGTTACGCGCAACATCGGCCTGCGCTTCGGCGGCGCTCAGCTGGGCTTTGGCGGCATCCGCCGCAGCCTTGGCTTGGTCATAGGCTGAGGCGGAAATGGCGCCAGTTCCGCGCAGATCGCGGTAGCGGGCTTCGTCTTGCGCCGCCTGGTGCGCGCGCGCTCGCGCGGCGCTCACCGCTTCTTGCTGTGCGTGCGCGGCGAGCTTCAGATCGACAGGGTCGATGCGCATGAGCGGTTGCCCGCGCTTGACTGCCTGCCCGGCATCCACAAGCCGCTCCAACACCTTGCCGGGCACGCGGAACCCGAGATCACTCTGCACCCGGGCAGCGACGACCCCTGTGAATGAACGCGACGCGGAATCGACGGGCTGAACGAACGCGGCACGCACCAACGGTGCCTCGGTACGCGGATCGGCAGGGGCCTTTTCGCCGCAAGCGCTCAAAGCGAGCGGCAGCGCACCAATAACGATAGAGGTAACAAAGCAACGAGAAAGCATGAAAGCCCCATCGACAAGATCATCTGGGCTTTCATTCTGGTTCTTGTGACCATTTTAGTCAATGGTCACAATCAAAAAAACTGCGCGTCAGGGGGAAAGACTCCGAAGCACGAGGCTGGAGAGCAGTCCGGGCGCACTTTCCGTGTAATCAAAGCTGTACTGCAAAAGCAACGGATTCATGTACGGGCGCATGACCAGATAGATGGCCGTCGTGGCCTCGTCCAACGGCGTCTTGCGCTCGAAGTCTCCAGTCTGCCGGCCCTCCTGCAGCACATCGCGCAGCAACTCCTGGATGCGGTCCTCATAGGCGATCACCGCTTGCCAGCGTTCCGTCGCTGCCGAGGCCGCGATCTCGTACAGCTTGCGGTCGTGGGAAAACAACCGAAGGCTGGCCTCAGTCAAGGCTTTGAATATGCGCCGGAGCTTCTCCGGCGGGGAGTCGGCCTCGGCCAGGGCGGCATTCACGTCGGCCTCGATGTCGCGCAGGCAGTTGGCGCAGATCATCTCGCCAATGGCCTGCTTGGACTCGAAGAACTTGTAGATGTAAGCCTTGGAAAAACCGATGGCCTTGGCCAGATCGGAAACGGCGGTCTTCTCGTAGCCGTAGCGGCTGAAGTGCTCGGTGGCGGCGGCAACGATCTGGTCTCGCACGTCATGGTCCGCCGGGCCACGGGCGGAAACGGGGTAGGGGGCGGTCTTCATAGGCTCCAGCTTACGCGAGTCGCGATAGTTGAACAACGTGTGACCATTTTGTACTATAGTCACAAAAACCCGCTGGAAGACATCCATGTTGCCAAAACACTCCCTTATGGCCCTCTTCGCTGCCAGCCTGGCGACCGGTTGTGCCGTCGGCCCCGATTATGTGAAGCCCGATGTGCCGGTTCCCCGGCAATTCCAGGGCCAGACAGCAGTGGAGCAGCGGACAGCCAATGCCGGAGCCGATCTGCCCGCGTGGTGGGCTGGCTTTGGCGATCCGCAACTCACGCGGTACGTGCAGCTCGCGCTGGAACAAAACCTGGACCTTGCACAGGCCTTCGCCCGCGTCACGCAAGCCCGCGCGGGGCTTGGTGCTGCCAATGCCGCGTTGCTGCCCTCCGGCAATGTCACGGGCCAGGCCGCGCGTGCATACCAGTCCGTCGAAACCCCTTTGGGCCGCGTCTTGAATTCGCGGCCCGGATTCGACCGCAACGGCAACGCTTTTGAGGCCGATGTCAGCGCAAGCTGGGAGTTGGACGTATTCGGCGGCCTGCGCCGCGGCCGCGAGGGGGCACTTGCCGACTACCAGGCCTCCCAAGCGGGCGCAGTCGCCACACGGCTGGCCGTGGCCGCACAGACTGCCGATATCTACATCACCATCCGCGGCTTACAGACGCGCTTGAAAGTGGCCCGCCACCAGGCACAGACGCAAGAAGAATTGCTCTCCACCATCAACCTGCTGTACGGCAAGGGACTGGCGGCCGAGCTTCAAGTCCGGCAGGCCGAAGGCGCACTCGCTCAGGTTCGCGCTTCCATCCCTCCGCTTGAGGCTGGCCTCGATGCGGCGATGAACGCGCTGGATGTGATGCTCGGCTCGCTGCCGGGCACGCACCGGGCGGAGCTTGCGCAAGGCGGCGACATCCCGGCCGCTCCGCAAATTGCGATCAGCGGATCGCCGGGCGAATTGCTGAGGCGCCGCCCCGACCTCATCGTCGCCGAGCGCCGCCTGGCAGCTTCCAACGCGCGCATCGGTGTCGCCATAGCTGAGTACTATCCGAAGTTCTCGCTCAGCGGCCTGCTCGGCAGCGCTACATCGGTGGGCGCCGGCAGCCTGTTCGGTAGCGGTGCCAGTCAATCTGCCGGCGTGCTCGGTCTGCGCTGGCGCCTGTTCGACTTCGGCCGTATCAACGCGCAGATCGATCAGGCCAAGGGGCAAGAGGCGGAGATGCTGGCCGCGTACCGGCTCGCCGTGCTGCGCGCCACGGAGGATGTGGAAGACGCCTTCTCTGCCCTCGTCAAGCGCGAGGAGCAAGCGGCCGTGCTCGCACAAGGCGTGGATTCGCTTGGCCGCGCGCGAAATGCATCGTTTGCTGCTTATCAAAAAGGCGTCGTCAGCCTGATTGAAGTCCTGCAAGCCGACGAAAGCCTGTTACGTACATCAGACGCGCGCGCGCAGGCGCAAACCGATTCAGCGCGCGCTGCCGTCGCGGCTTTCAAGGCCCTGGGCGGTGGGTGGCAGCCCGACGAATCGACCGCCGTTGCCAGCAAATAGTCACTCCGCGACTGAGGCTGCGCATTCACCACGGCTCATCGCTCGAACCTTTACCGCAGCACCGACCCACTCATACCGAAAATCTGCCATGTCTAGTTCCAAAGTTGTCGTCATTACAGGCGTGTCCTCGGGCATCGGCCGTGCCACCGCCGCGAAGTCTGCGCTGCGGGGCTGCCAGGTATTCGGCACCGTGCGCAGCCTAGCAAAAGCGCGGCCACTACCGGGCGTTGAGCTGGCCGAGATGGATATCCGCGCGAATCGCGGCTGGGGCGGCGTCGAATGGCCGGAACACTGAACTTCGGTCGTCCACAGATGGGTGCGCGAATGACTGTGAGCCAGGCCGTTGCCACCCTTGTAGACCTCGGCGGCCGAGAGCGCGAGCGGGTCGCCTCCTCTTGCGCAGCTTCAAATCGCTCTGCCTGCTGTGTGCTGCCAGGCGCGGGCCGGACCCGTATTGCTCCCCAACCGTCCCGCGCGCCGTTTCGTGCTTTTCCTTCTGCTACTTCAGCTCGATCGCCAGCGTGGCCGTGGCCGGGCTCTGCGACGACGTCATGCGCAATGTCGTCGGTGGCGCACACCAGAAGTTGTTGTTGCCGGTGTTGCTCGGATTAAGGATGCCCGTGGTCGCGGTCAATGCCTGGTCATAGGTCCACGCCCCGGCCGTGACCACGGCCGTCCCCACCACCGTGCCCACGGCGCTGCCCGGGTTCGTGCAACTGCCGTTCTGGCGGAACGTGCCGTTGTCGTACTTGATGGTGATGGTCTGGTTAGCGCTGAGGCTGTCCGTGCCGGTAATGGTCCAGCGGTTCTTGTTCTGCGTGAAGCGCGCCCGCGTGCCGGCAATGGCTTCACCGGCCGATACCGCGACCGACACCGTGGCCGCCGTGGCCGAGGTGGCGCCAGCCCGGTCCACCGCACGGTACGTGAACGTGGCGGTGCCCGTGGCCATCGACGCACTCGGCGTGAAGGTCACGATCCCGCCGTTGAACGTGGCGTCCGCGTTCAGACCGAGGTTGGCATTGCCGGTGACGATCACCGCCGAGGCCAGGTCCGTGGCGCCATCGGGATCGGTATCGTTGGCCAGCACATTGAAGCTGGACTGGATGCCGCGCAGTGCGCTCGTGCTGTCGGCATTGGCCACCGGCGGGTCATTGACCGGCGTGACGGTCACCGCCACGGACCCTTCGTTCGATACCTTGCCGGCGACGGTCACCTTGTAGCCGAAGCGATCGGACCCGTTGGCGTTCAGACGTGGCGTATAGGTGATGGAGCCATCGGCATTGGCCGCCGCCGTGCCCAACGTGGCCGGACTGGAGATGGCCACGGTTCCGCCCGTCACCGCGGTATCGTTGAGCAGCACCTTGATGATGGTGGCGCCCGAATCCTCGAGCACGGTCAGCGTATCGTTATTGGCCACTGGCAACGACGTACCGCCCCCGGCCACTGCACCGGTGCTGACCTGCATCTCGTTGAGGCCATGTCCGCTCGACAGCACCGTCACCTTCGACGGCGGCGACAGCAGTTCGGTGGCCACCATCTGGCCATTGGCATCGAACGGCGCATCGAAGCCTTCCGCCTTGAGCGTTTGCTGCACCACCTGGTCGCTCGATTTGGCCTTGACCGACATGGCCTGGGTATTCGGGTCGTACAGCGCCTCGGTGATGAACACCTGGTCGCCTAGCTGGGCGGGCATGTAGACCGTCGTGGATTGTCCGCCCGAACTGATCGCGTTGGCCTGGACGCAGACCTCGGTAGGAATCGTCGCCGGCCGGCTCTGCCCATAGTAGCGCGTGCCGCTATTCAGCATCTGGTTGGCCACCGCATTCGCCGGCGCGCTGTAAGGCGGCACGAAATTACCCTCGGCATCGACCGAAGGCGTACAGGGCGCGTCGAAGTACGCCAGTTGGGTGGAGACCGTGGCCGACGGTGGCGTGGCCGGCAGCCGTGCCTGCAGCGTCGGCATGGCCGTCGCGTAGACATCGACCTGCCGGTTCGTTGCCGTGCGCTGGTAGCTGGCGCGGTCCACCGTTGCCATGCCAGCGATGGCGCCCTCGAAGACGCGTCCGGCAATCGTGAAGTCAGTGGTTTCGTAGACGAAGCCGTTCGGCCCCTCGATGCGGAAGATGTTCGCGTTGCGCGTGCCGCCACCAGCGATGATGTAGTCCGCCATCGGGCTGCCAGTCACCGGGCCCACGCGCGCCGGATCGGCGATATAGCGCCGGCCGTTACCCGGATAGGCACTGGCCGCGCCCGTGTTCACGAGGATGTCGTGGAACGGGTCCTGTCCCGGCTGCAGGTCCGGGATCGGGGGCACTTCGAGGCCGCCGGCCGTTGCCGACGGCAGCAGGAATGGCCCGATGCGGCCCTTGAGCACTTCAGTAAACGCGCCCGGTGCAATACCGATATCCTCGGTCGAGAACAGCCGCTCGCCGGCCACCTGGTTCGGGAATTCGAATTTGCCGTACGGCGTGTAGAACGTATAGGTGCCGTCGAACGGGATCGGATTGAGGCGCAGGCGCAGCCGCGCAAACACCACCTGGTCACCGGGCACTACCGGCCCGCCGCCGAACGCCCCTTCGATCGCCAGCACCAGTTGCGCCACCGTGGTCTGGGCTGAGCCCGGAATCGGTGCGCGCCGATCCCCCGCGTTGGCCAGCCAGTAGAAGTGCTCGTCGGCAAAGTTGTTCGGGAACGTCTCGGGGCCGCTGCCACCGGGCACATCGGGCGGCAGCAGCACGCACCACCCTCCCGCCAGTTCGGCCGCGCTCTGGTTCTGGCAGAGATCCAGGGTTAGGCCGGTCTTGTCCTGATACCACTGCGGATATCCGTTGGCCCGGTCGATCGGGCCCATGCGGGCCAGTTCGGCGGATGCGCTTCCCGCGCCAAATGCGAGCGCGATGGAACACGCCATTGTGCTGAGTCGAGTCTTCATGCTGTACCTCCTCAAAAACCGCCCCGGGTAGTTGCCTGTCTGGTAACGGATCCTTGTGTCCGGCTGTCAGGGCCTCATGGCCCCAAGGTCCGAAGGTCCGATAACGCGCTGCTCGCCTGGCTGCTCATCGTCTCGTGCCAGTCGCCGGATGCCTTTGTCAGTCAATCCCCGTCTGCATCAAACGATGTCCTGCCGATTTCCTGCCACCCCCGCGCCGCGCTCAACGCATGCGCGTCAGCGGCGTGGGCGGGCTCTCGCCGCCGAGATTCGATCTCACGACCAGTCCCTCGCCCGGACCAGGCTGCGGCACACCAACGATCGTGATCGTGTAGTTGCCGCCGCCGTTGTTGGTAAACGTGTTGCCGACCGACGCGGGATCGAAGACCTTGCCGCTCGTGGTCTTGTAGGGCTGGAGCTTCAGCACCACCTTCGCGTTCGCCACCGAGGACACTGCCGTGATATCGAGCCGTTGCTTGGCCACGCGATACTCGGCCACGGTGATGCGCTCGACGTCGGCCGCCGGCGTGAAAGAGGCCGTGCCCGTGACCGGCTTCGACTTCGCGCCGGTGACGCTGTCGGTGGCCACCACCGTGTACGAGAGCACGTCGGCGGTGGTCTGCCCGATCGGCACCACGTGCGATACCTGCAGGCTCGCGCCTGCGCCCGAGGTCTGGAACGATTGCGTCGGTCCGCCGGTCTGTGTCCAGCTGTAGGTGAGCTTGTTCGGGCTGGTCGCGGGCACGGCCGTCAGCGTTGCCGTGGCGCCCGACGCCACCGATACCGGCGCGATCGGATTGATGAACGGCACGTTCTGCTGCGCCGGCGTCACCGTGACCACCACCGCCGACGTAGCGGTCTGCCCGCCGCAGCCGGTCACCGCCAGCGTGAACAGGTAGGTATTGCCGGCCGTGACCGCGGGTGCCGTGAAACTCGGGTTCAGCACGGTAGCCGATGGGCTCAGCGTGAAGCCCTTCGGTGGTATCCACAGGACCGTCAGCGAACCCGAGCCCGATGCCGTGCCCTTGAGGCTGCCGGTGGCGCCGGACAGCACGGTCATGCTCGCGCCCGCGTCGGCGGTCGGGGCGGTGCAGGTCGATGGGACACCGCCCGATCCGGGCCACGGATTGAGCGGGCCGCTGGCCACCACACCGGTGGCCGAGCTGTAGCCACCGCGCGCCAGAAACGGCATCGTGGCGAAGGCGATAGCCGGCGGTGCCATGCCGGGCAGGCCTTCCTGGAACAGATACTCGCCAATCGGCGCATGGCTTTGACCGGCCACGATGCCGCTCGGCTGCGGCACCGATGATGACGGCGTCCAGGCGCCCTCCACCACTGCACGAACCTCACGCGTGGCGGGCAGGAACGTGTTCTCGTCGAGCGGGCCGAAGCAGAAATTGACGCTGGCCACCTGGCCCGTGCAGGGCGGCCGGAAGCGCCAGCGCCCTTTCTGCGCGCCGGTCGGCGCACCCGGATCGACGCTGACGATGCCCCATTCACGCTCCGAGGTGCTGCCATCGGGCGCGACATCCACGCCGTACAGATGGATATTGCGCGACGGATCGGTCGTGAATCCCTCGAAGCGCGTGCGCACCGTGGCTTCCAGCGCGCCTGGCTCGGTGACGCCGCCGTTGCCCAGCAGCGTGACGTCGATCGCCACATAGGCCGGATCGGTGAACGGCGCCGTGTAGATCGCCACGTTGGCCACGAACGTGTGCGCCGCAATGTAGGTCGATCGGCTTGCATAGGGCCCATGCGGTCCGGCGTCAGACACCAGCGTCCCCGAGTACGTGACACTGTCGCCCACTTCGAACGGCGCCATGATGCGCGGATCGGGCGCGCGTCCGGGCTGCACCGCCGCCGGATCAGGCATCGTGAAGCTGGCGCTGTGCAGGCCGTCCGGATTCTTCGGGCGATTGCCTTCAGGACATGCCGGATCGCTTGCCTGCGCGGTGGGCGCCACGCGCGGCACGCACATCGGATAGCCCGTCACGCTGCGCACCGTGGGGCTCTCGGCATCGACGGCAAAGCGCGGATCGCCGGCCATCTTGCGGCCATAGCGACCCACGGGGTCATTGAGGCGGATGCGCGTGCCGGGCTGCGCGGCATCGAGCACGTTGCGCGGCACACCGTTGCCATCGCGCACGAGCTTGCCGCCCACGCGCAGCTCGCCGGTTGCGTAGTCGATGTAGTTGATCAGGCCGCTGCCCGCATTGAGCGAATGCTGGGCGATGTTGACCAGCCCGGCAATGTACGTTTCGCCGACCTGATTGCCGATCAGGTGCGCCTCGTAGGCGGCCAGCGGGGCCGGCACGTCGGCCAGCGCCAGACCGCTGGTGCCGGCCGCCAGGTAGGTGGCGGGCGCCAGCGTGAACAGCTCTTTCCACGTCAGCGCCGTGCCTGGCAGGATCACGATCGTATTGGCCGGGATCCCAGAAGGCCGGCTGGAACGCCTTGCGCACCAGCTGCGAATAGGTCGGCGCGTTGGCAGCAAAGCCCCCCAGCACGCTGTCCTTGGGCGAGATGGTCTGCGCGCGCAGGATCGTCTCGTCCAGCAGACGCTTGCCGAGGTCGATGAAGGCACGGCCTGCGCAGCTCATTTCCACGTTCGACATCGGCGGGCCCGATGCCTGCGACGCCAGCGACGACGACGAGAGCCGCACCGGCACGTTGCGCAGCACACTGCCTTCCAGCTTCCACACCAGCGGCTGCGGGTTGCGCATGCCGAACGGATCGCCGCCATTGAAGACGTTATTGGCGCGGCCGTCCCAGAAGTTGCGGAAGTTGAATACGGCGTTGATCACACTGGGCGCGTTGCGGCCGGTCACGCGCCGCACGTTTACGCCGCTCACGTCGAAACCGGTGCCGCCGTGCATCAGCGAATCGGAGATGTTGGTGCAGTCGTCTTTCCGGCCATTCGGCTTGATGTCGTCATACGTGGCGGCGAACACGCCCTGCGAGCCCACCACGTCGTTGTTGTCGGCAATGATCGTCCCGGCGTCATCGACATCGCCGTGCCGGACCAGCGGGAAATCGGCGGCACGCAGCTTGTAGTTCGGCCCTGCCTGTTTGGCGCTGCCGGTGTTGAACTGGTTGTCGCCGGCCAGCAACCCAGGGTTGATCTGGTTCGTGATGCGGTTGTCGGCCCCCGCCTGGAAGTGGCAGGACGCACACGCGGTCAGGTTGTCGCTGCCCACGCGCATGTCCCAGAACAGCGCCTTGCCGAGCTGGATGGCCGCCTTCCTGTCGCGCACGAACACTGCCAGCTCCTGTTCGGTGGGCCCTGGCACGGGCACCGTCTTCAACGAGCCCATCGGCCTGGCCGGGGGCAGAAATACGACCGGCGCCGCGGCAATCAGCCGGCCCGCATGCAGCGCCACCAGCGCGGCAGCCGATCCGGCAAGCCCGGCGATGATCCACCGGCTGGTTGTGGCCAGCCGCTTGCGCTGCTTGCGCTCCCCGTTTTGATCCATGGTCCCCTCCCGTCCGAATCGAATCGCCTGGTGCCGCTGCACATCGTTCCGTGTGCATGCGGCGTCCGGGCGTGCCCCTGCCTCACTGCCTTACCGTTTCACCGTTTCTCCGTTTCACCGCTCATGTGAGATTCAGGATCGCGTGGGCGATCTGCCGCGCCGATGTCAGGGCCGGCATCATGCACCAGCGATCCAGCCGTTCATTGCCGATCACCACCATGCCGGTATGGCGCGAGAGCCGGCCATCCTCGGCGGGATCGGTATCGTAGAAACCAAGACGGCGCCGCACCTGCTCCATGTCGGCGCGCTGGCCGGTCAGGAAGGTCCATCCGCTGCCCGTGCCGTACTGGCGCGCATAGGCGAGCAGCGCGGCCGGTGTATCGAGCTCCGGCTGCAGCGTGAGCGACACCATGTGGACATCGCGCCCGACGCGCGCACCCAGCAGGTTGCGCACCGCCATCAGGTTCGCGGTGTTGGGCGGGCAGATGCCCGTGCACGCCGTGTACATCATGTTGAAGACCACCACGCGGCCACGCACCACGTCGTCATAGAAGCGCACCTTTCGGCCGTCGTGCGTATCGAACACCGCGTTGGGGAAATATCCGGCGCGGGGGCCACTGGGGCCACCACGCGGGCCGGGCGCCATACCGCGCGCACCGGCCGCGCCCGGCAGCAGCACTGCGCCACAGAGGGCCAGGAGCATTGTTCGCTTTGCGTGCATGGTCGGACTCCGTTTGCCGTGGGACGATGGCCAGTCAGGGGACGATGTCGAAGCGGACCATCATCGCGTGGTCCTCGTGCATGCCGTTGTGGCAATGCATGAGGTACTTGCCTTCGTAGTCGCGAAAGCGCAGGAAGACGCGGATCTCCTCACCGGGCTTGAGCACGTAGACATCCTTGCGCCCGCGCTCGTGCACCGGTGGCGTCGAGCCGTTGCGCGACAGGATGCGTCCCTCCTCGAGATGGATATGCACCGGGTGATGCCAGTTGCCGGAGCCCCGCAACACCCACACTTCCTCGGCCCCGCGCTTGATCCGCGCGGCCGGCTTTTCGACATCGAAATGGTTGCCGTTGACGGTCCAGCCGCCGTTGGAGCGGTCAAACTCCCACACACGGGTGGGCAGCTTGCGCAGCTGCGCCTCGGTGGGCAGGTCGGGCAGATCGCGCAACCTGGCCGGCACACGGCTGATATCGGGGCGCGCCGGATTGGACCTGACGTCGAAGCGCAGCAGCTGCGTGCCGCTCTTCATCAGCTTGTCGTCGGGGCCGCGGCCGTCGTCCTGTTCCAGCCGGTTGACCAGGAACAGCTGGCTGCCGATCGGGTACTTGCTGAAGTCGATCACGATGTCGGCACGCTCCGCCACGCCCATGCGGATCTTGCGCGTCGTCAGGGGCGCGGGCAGCAGGTTGCCGTCGTTGGCGATGTACGTGAAGTCCTGCTCGGCGTTCTGGTACATCAGGTAGAACTCATAGAAGCGGGCAGGCCCGCCATTGAGCAGGCGGAAGCGGTACTTGCGCCGTTCCACTTCGAACAGTGGCTGGATCTTGCCGTTGACCAGGAATTTGTCGCCCAGGAGACCGTCCGAGTTGAACGAATCGAACGCGAGCATGCCCTTGCGATCGAAGCGCCGGTCCTGGAACACGAGCGGGATGTCGTAGCGGCCCACGCCGCTGGGCAGGCGCAGCGCATTGGGATTGGAGTCTTCCTCGTTGCCCGAATCGAGCTCGTCGAACAGCAGATAGAAGCCCGACAGGCCCCGGTAAACGTTGGGCCCCGTGAAATCGAGGCGGTGATCGTGATACCAGCAGGTGCCGAGCGCCTCGCGCGCGTCGCCATGGGTGCTGCTGAACGCGTCGTAGCCCGCGTAGCAGTTAGGATAGTGATGATCGCGATAGCCGCCAGGGCCGGTCAGCGTCGGGCCGAAGCGCGTGCTGCTGTAGTAGTCGCCGGTAAAGCCATCGCTTTCCGACGCCATGTGCAGGTTGTGCAGGTGCGTGGTGATCTCAGGCGAGCCGAAGCCGATGTGATTGGCGGGCAGTTCGTTGAAGATGCGCACCAGCACCGGCTCGTTGTAGCGCGCGACGAAGGTGGGTCCGGGCAGCATGCCGTCGTAGCCCCACACGCGTTGCGTCGGCAGGTCGCGGTGAAACGAGTGCAGCGCCTCTTTCACATGCAACTCATAGAGCTTGCGCGGTTCGAACTCGCCCCAGCGCTGATGGCTGCCACGGCCACATTCGCCTTCGCCCCGGGTCACGAGCGGCGCTGGGCTGAGTGCCGCCACCGGCGGCTTGACCATCGGCACCGGCAGCACTTCGACGAATGGGCGCGTGGCCGGGCTCGCATCGTCACTGTCCTTGGCCAGTGCCGGGGCGGCCGGCAGCACGCCGCCAGCGAGCACCGCGCCGGCACCTGCCGCGGTGGCTTTGAAAAGGCGTCGGCGTCCCTCGTCGGGAACCGTTTCGTGACCCTGCGCATCCATTATTCACTCCATTTAGTGACACCGCGTAACGTTCTATTAAAAAACGCCATTGAACGTCTTTACGCGATTTTCTGGCGCGAACTCTCCCTGCGCAGGCGCGAATTCGCGCTGCGCATGCACGCCTGCCACGGGCATGAAAATCAACTTTTCATACGGCGCGAGGCGTCAATCGGTCATGAGGCAATGCCCTGGCAAAAGGACATTTGGAAAATGTCCGCGGCGTCTTGTGGGGGACCCGGACGATCTTGGCTTCTTGTGCACGACGCAACTCCCTGCGGCCATTCTTGATACGGCCCGCTGTATTTTTTTCTTCACTCCCGGGAATTTTTTGTAAATCCATGCCGGTTGAACAAAGATTTGTGCATTCAGCGAACGCCCGCCATTGGTCGGAAGGTAGAGCATTGTCTTGACATTGCGACCTGCCCCGCCAGCGTGATCGTGCTGCTGACCGCTTCCGAGGACCATGACACGCTGCTTGCGGCGTTCAAGGCCGGAGTCCGTGCCTATGTGCTGAAGGGAATCTCCGCGCAGAAGCTGCACGCGGTGCTGCTGTCGGCGCTCAGCGGCGAGATCTATGTATCGCCGCCGCTGGCCACGGAAATCCTGGCCTCGCTGACGCGCGAACCCGCGCCCGACCCGCTGCAGGAGCTGACCGATCGCGAAAAGGAAGTCCTCGGCATGATCGGCCTCGGGCTGACCAACCGCGAGATCGGACAACGCATCTGCCTGTCGGAAAAAACCATCAAGCACTACGTGACGAACATCCTGCAGAAGCTGCAGGTACGCAGCCGCGTGGAGGCCGCGCTGCTGTCCCAGCGCGAGCGGCACGCCGTGCTGCGCTAGTTTCGATCCCCACACACCCTCGCTGCATCGGGCGCCGCACGGCGCCCGTTCGCGCTTCTGGCGGCGCAATCTGGTGCAGTTTTGGGAATGCGGCGGGCCATGTCGTGGCTCAGGGCGGTGGGCACCGTGATGTCGTTGTCTCCATTGGCGATCAGGACAGGCATGTGCAGGCAAGTAAGGTCCTGCGGCGCTTGCTGGCCCCAGGCCTTGATCGCCTTGAGCTGGCGAAGCAAGGCACGGGGTGTCGGCCCCTTGTCGCGACCCGCCTTGCGTTCCTTCAGCCTCTTCAGGAATGCGCTTGCCGCCCGCCTGCCGTTGGCGGTGGAAGTGAAGAGAAGATAGGTCTTCGGATCGCGCAGCGTCAGCAGGCCCTTGAGCATCAGTGGCCAAGACATGGCCCCCACGCGATCGATGCCTTGACCGCCCGCGGGACCCGTGCCTGTGAGGATGAGCTTGCGCACCAGGTCTGGCGCTTTTAGCGCCACGTCCTGCGCCACGAAGCCGCCGAGCGAAAAGCCGAGCAGATCGACCTGATCGAAGCCCATCGCCCGGATCAATGCGACTGTGTCGCGCGCCATTTCATCCACGGTCAACGGCGCGATACCGCCGGACGAACCGATTCCCCGGTAGTCGATCGCAATAAAGCGACGCGTCCGGGCCAGGCCATCGACGATACGCGGGTCGAAGTTGTCCAGCACGGCGCCCCAGTGGTTGAGCAGGATCAACGGGATGCCCCCGCGCGGGCCCAGTTCGCGATAAGCGAAGGTGGTTCCACCCGCCCTGACCTGGTTGTTCTGTGCGCGTGCATAGGACGTTGCCGATTGGCTATCTGGGTCATATCTGGTCATGATTGATTCCCTGGGTTCGGCCTTCACGCGTTGACGTCCACGACGGTGCAACCACGCACCTGGCCCAGGAATACCGTATCCGCAAGGCTAGGCACTTCGACCAGGCCGACCATCCGGTCGCGCATGCAAGCTTTCCTGGGTCCAGGTCGGTCGCCAGACGAGCCAATGTCTGCAGCCGCAGGCCCTGCGGTGCGTTGACCGAGTCGATGCCGGCCAGCGTCACGTTGCGCAGGATGAAGGGCAACACGGAGCCGGGCAGGTCGGCGCCCATTGCCTCAATGCGGGTGCGCGGCTGGCCGCCGTAAGAGCTACGCCGCGGCCGTTGTAGAGGATGACTTCGCGGCCTTCGGCAAGTCCGTCCGTTATCAACGGGTCCCAATGATCCATGCCGCCGCGGAAGTGCTGCAGAAGCAGCAAGGGCGGCTGCGAGGGATCGGTGTTACCCCAGCGGCGGTAGGCGAGTCACGTACCCCCAACATCCGCAAAGCGCGTGGGCGCGGTGATATGGGGGGCAGGCATCGGGTTACTGTAGGGCTGAGCGGCGGTGTCGGTCGGTAAAGGATGACGGAAGCCGCCTTGGTCAGGCTTCCGGCCTGTCCTCGGTCGCAATAGTCGCATCATTGAGTTTGGCACCGACGCCATGGCACCAGTCGACCCAGTCAGATAGATCGTAGGCTACCCGACGAGCGGCCAGGTACCGACGCGCTATTTTCCTATCGCCAGCAGTTTCGGGGTGATCCAGGCTAGGAAGCCAATCATGAACAGCAACAGTGGAAGCAGCGCTGACCGGGACACCGCCCCCAAATCTCTCGGACCATTTAGCACAAAAACTCCAGCGACTAGCGACAGTGTCCCCTTGGCCGCGACGTAGCACCGCACAGTCGTCGTCAGGCGGCCCCAATTTAGCGACGGCTCCAGAAATGAACATCCGTCAACCTCGACTCAAAAGGAGAAACGATAGCTGCAATCACCGCCACACGTCCACCCGGAAGACGAATGGGAGTGGTGGATCAGTCTTGGACTCGGTGATAGTCCTCCCTGCGATTGTCGATTCACACGATACGGCCGGACCGTGCGCGGGCGCGGCCATGCGGTTGAATGCGCCCACTCGGAGCGCCGTGTCGCGTCGCGTTCCGCCGCTGGCAATAGTGCAAAATGCGTTCTGGTAAGCCAATCTTCTCCCGAGTTCGCGATGTCAGTCCCACATTCACCCAACGTTGAATCCGCTCTCATCCATTACGTCGAGTCCTGGGTTCGGCTCCTGGCCCGCGGAGATTGGGACGGCGCCATGGCTTTGGTGGAGGTGCCAAACTTCTATGGAGTGCGCTGGACGCCTGCAGATGTTCGCCGAATACTACTCGACTATGGCATGGGCATTGAGCCTGCTGTTACGGACCCCCATGCCCTAAGCGAACTGCCTCGCGCCTCATTAGGTGCGTTTGATGATGGCACCGGCTATTGGGTGGACTTTGACATGCCGCTCGAAGGGGCATGGAGCGACCTTACGGCCCAATTCGAGTTCCGGCGGGCCGGAGATCATTACTTTGCTACCCTACACGACCTGCACGTTCTCTGAGCGAGTGTCTCCCCTTATGCAGCTTCTGGCGGCGCCATAAGCGCCAAGGAAACAATGTCCTGTAGTCATCGACGGTTCCGGCTCGCCGCGGCGCCAATCGACGGCATGGCGGCACTTTCAGAATTCCGAGCCCGTCCATCTCTGGCAGATGGACGATTTGCCGCGGAGATGCTGACGTACAGCGAAATTCCTGTGCAGCCGTTGCGCTGAGCAGGCGATGGGATTGGCGGCCAACCCTGTCGTCATAAGGGAAAACGGGGAGGTCAATCCCCAGGCTGCTGCTCTGCCAACTCCCGAGCCACGGCGTCGGCACCTGCCTGCACGAACACCGCCAACTTGTCCGTGCCCAGATACGCATTCATTTCGCGCACCAAGGCGCCTTTGGCAGCTTCATTGAGCCAGGGCCGTCCACACGCCAGTAGGCGAATTGCCTGGCGGTAGTGCTCAAGGTAGCGCCGCTGCGCAGGTATGGCCATGACCGGCCCTCCGGGCTGCCCGTGGCCTGTGTAGATGCTGTCTTCCGGCATCAGGATGGATTCCAATTGCGCCAGGCTGCGCAGCCGCTGCGTCGAGAGGCCATCGTTCATGAACGAGTGCACGCCATTGAACACGACGTCGCCAACGAAGACTGCCCGCCGGCCGTCTCCGACCAGCCAGCAGGTATCGCAGGCCGATTCGCCCTTGCCAAGTTCCACCAGTTCAAAGCGAAGCCCGTCGACCCACATCGCTTCGCCTGTCGCCATAAACCGGTCTGCGGAGAACTTGTCATCCGGCCACTCGGCGCCGAAGATCGGCTTCCACTTCAGCGCTTTGCTATCGACGCTCCCGTGGATGGCTGCATTGACCGCTCGCGTTGTGATCACGGGGACCGTGCCGGCGGTATCGCGGAGCTGGCCAACGCCGTTGTAGTGATCCGGATGGCCGTGCGTGATCAGGATCGCTGCCAGCGGCTTGCCGATGGACCCGGCATAGGCTTTGAGTCCGCGCGCTTCGGATACGGTCATCATCGTGTCGATGATGACCATTTGCTTCGCGGTTTCGACGATGAAGGCGTTGGTATGGAAGGTATCTGCCCCGGATCCATACTGATGCACCCTGAATCCATCATGCTCAAAGCGCGAGACGGCACATTCAAGATTGAAGGTCATGCTTTAGCTTTGGTCCTCTCTAGTCGCCAGCAAACCACCGAGCGAACGCTGAGGCCTCTCGGCGCACGCGTGTTCCGCTTACCTTTTCCCGCCTGCGCGGTGGCACTGGTACTCCCCATCATGTTCCCCTGGCCCGTCTGGTCGTAGGTCTGCGCGCCGACGCCACCGCGAAGCCTTCCAAAATGCCTGTCAGTGCCTCGGTTAGCATGGTCACAACCTGTGCGCCGTTTCTCGCAGCGGCGTTCCGAACACCATTTTCTTCACGGAAGGACTGAATGGAATATTCCCACGGCCGGAAATTCAATAGCCCCTGCTTCAGTTCATCGACGTTGTACTGCAAGCGTTCGGCTTCGTCGCTGCTTAGCATCTAGACCGGCACGGTGGATCGCGGTGCCCGCACATTACCTTCGTTGACCTACAGAAGCCACTTCCCGCCTCTGCCGTGAGTCAGACAACTTCAGTACGGAAACGGCCCCGGAGAAGGCACCCGATACAGATGAGTGCACTGCGAGCTCAAGACTCGTCAAAACGGGAAACCTCAATAGAACTGCGACCCCCAATACTTTACGCGAATGTCGGTGATTGGGCACGGTAGGCTCTGCAGAACCCACTCAATTAGTCAGGATTTCGCAGGATGTAGGAGGCGTGCCGCACCGATAACAGCTAAGGCGCAGACGACGTTCAATGATTAGGACGTGTCCGATTCCATTGACGGCATGTCCCCAGTAAACTTGCGGCGTACCTTACCGAGGAGTGACATGACGTGAAATGAAGCACGCCGAGCCCTGACGCTGGGAATCGCAGCCATGTCCATGGCCGCAGGCAGCGCCTGGGCTGGCGAGGCCGAGGACCTGTATGCGGCGATGGAGGCTGGCAAGTGCAAGCCGGCCGCCACCACCTTGCAAGCGCGGGCTAAGGCCGGCGCGCAGGGCGACGCGGATGCGCGCAATCAGATTGGCATGATGTATTTGCATGGCGAGGGCGTGCCCAAGGACCCGGCCGAGGCCGTGCGCTGGTTCCGCCTGGCGGCAGAGCAGGGCGACGCAGATGCGCAGGTGTACCTGGGCTCCGCGCTGTTCAACGGCGAAGGCATGCTCCTGAGCAACAAGCGTGAAGGCGTGAAATGGTTTCGGAAGGCCGCCGTGCAGGGCAATGAGTTTGGCCAGCTCGACCTGGCGATAGCCCACGAACATGGCTTGGGCGTGCCGCGCAACAGGGTACTGGCCTATGCCTGGGTGCTGCTGTCGACCCGCGGGGTCAAGCCGGATGCGGAGGGCGTGAAACTGCGCACTGAAATCGAGAAGGACCTGACTGCCAAACAGCGGGCTGAGGCCGAGCGGCTGGCGCGCGAGTGGAAGGTGGGACAGGATCTCACGACAACAATGCAGTGAGCCAGGTGTTGCTGAACCACCAGTTATCAAGAGTCGGCTCCCTCCTCCCGCACGGAGCAATCCGAGCGAGCACGTTATTGCTTCAATGAGAGCTATTCGAAGTGGCCAAGGGCAGGAATGTTATGACTCGGTTCGAGAACGTAGTGGCGCTGTGTCGGGAAAAGACGGCACTATGGAACGGCCAAGAAGAGCGGCATCGGATTTCGTCGCGCTGTGTGCCCCCTTGATGGCCAATATTGACCCAATCCCAACTTCGGAAAAAATAGGAATGAAAAAACAACTGCTGCGCCTGAGTGCTGTCATGCTTGTCATCGCCGGACCCGCGCACGTTCATGCGGCGAAGATGCCGTCGCTGTCCTCCCTTCTCGAATGCAAGGGCGAAGCCAGCGGTGTGGCCGCCTATGTCGACGCGCTGGAAGACGGCGGACTGCCAAGCTGGAGCAAGAATGAAGAATTGAGCGGCTTTGCCTCAGACGTGTATCGCACTCCGAAGCCCGTCAACGTCGCCGGCCTGACCGCCACTAACGTGCGGTTCGGCTCCTACCAACTCGGCAACTACACTGCCTATGGCATCACCAGCACCACCGATCTCGACGCCGTGGCCCGCCAGCTCGGTCTGCGCGGCGTGGCCGGCCGGGGCCTGGCCCGCGAAAGCACACGCGGTGCGTGGATCGTGGCGCGCGAGTATGAGGGGCGGGTAGAGTTGGGCTGCGAGTATCCCAACCCGTTGCTTGGCGGGAAGACGGGAGCGTCAAAGCGCTAATCCCGGTAGGGGCGATGCTTGTCCTGGCACCGCCTCTACCTCTATCCGACCCTCCTGCCAGTGACAGTGATTGACGAGAGCTCATGCGAGCCTGGATCACTGGCATCGGAGGCGACGTTTTAAGTCGGTGTCGAGTTCGCAAGGGCTCGCTTGTGTATCAAGGGCGAGGTCTCACCAGCGATGCTGCGGGCGCTGGTGCGCGAACTGTCGCGCACTCTACCGTATTGAGGAACAGATCCGAGGTAAGCCTTCAAACGAATGCCGGCGGGTACGGCAGGTGCTGGCCGTGCCGTTGCTCGACGACATGAAGCATGTGGTTCGAAGCGACGCTACGCAAGTTGCGCGCTTCGATTTGATCATGACACTGCCTCGTGTCATACGCGCCGTCACCGCCGACGGTGCCAATCGGCACGTCTTCAGGGATCTGATCGAGCAGATCGGGCAACGCGTCGGCATCGGCGACGTCTTGAGGCGTCATCGGTGCCGCGCATACCTGGCCGGTATTCGCATCCATTGCCAGATGCACCTTGCGCCAGATGCGCCGCTTCGAATAGCCGTGTTTGCACACCTTCCATTCGCCTTCGCCATGCAGTTTCACGCCAGTGCTGTCCACCAGCAGGTGCATCGACTCACCGGTGTACATGGCTGGCAACGTCACCGCGAGCTCCCGCGCGCGGCGGCTCAACGTCGTGTCCCACAGGGACTTCCTTCGGTCGAAATTCGGTACCGGCAGTTTGGGGAATGCGAGCTTGCGCAGGCAGCACGCGAAGCCCTGCAGAGCCCGCAGAGGCAGATGGAAGACTTGCTTGAGCCCAAGCAGCATCTGAATCGTCGCGTCCGAGTGGATGTGCGGCCGCCCCAGCCTGGGCAACGTGCCATCGGGAACCGTGCCCAGTACGCTTTCGTCGACCCACATCGTCACGTCACCTCTCGCAATCAAGCCAGCGTGGTAGCTCGCCCAGTTCCTGACACGATAGCCCCCCCCTCCCGCTCGTTTCGCTTGTGCTCGTCCTTGCGCATCTTCCCGGGGAAAAATCGAGAACCTACGCAATTCCCCGGAAAGTTGGCAGACCCGCCGACCCGACTGTTGCGCGCAAACGTCAGCTCGCGCCACCGGATTTATGCAACAACCTTCCTATTTGAGCGAAGAAAGCATGAAATATTCAGCACTTGTATTGGTTGGACTATTTTTGGTAATTGGGGTCTTCGCTAACGCCACATCATGTGGACGTAAGGCGACTGCCGACATTGATTCGATTGACAGTAAGCCTGCTATTTGCCTGCCGAAGGATTCAGGGAAGGCATTTTCAGTCGGCTGGATATCAGTCTATGAGAGCTATGCAATAAATCCCAGCTCTTGGGGGGCAGCACTCGAAGCGGGCGCCAGACCATTAGCGCTAAAGCCTGGCGATTGCATCGTATTTGGCGTTGCGCCAGATGGCTATGAATTAGATAGCCATAAAATAAATAATTTTCCGTTGAAGCTCGAAGCAAATAGGACTTATGTGTTTCGAATTAGTGATGCTTACCATCCAAGAGATAGTTATTCGGCTGTTTTTTGTGTCAGCAAGTCCGCAGATGGAGCTCAGGAATACCGTCAGTACACGCGACTGCCTGATGGAAGTGAAGTCATTCCATCTTGCGATGCCAAGCTCAACGGAAATTTTCAATCGAATTGATGTTGGTTTCTGGGGTAACATCTGACTGGGCTTCCTCGAAACCGGCTGACTCCATGGATGATGAGATAGAGGAGTTTACCAAATGGAAAATCAGTTAGATCAACGGAAACTCCGGTCGGCGCTTTCTAATTTGTTTGTAGATAGCTAGGTCGACTACAATAAAATCGCGGAGGTTGCAAAATATTACTCCATTGAGCAAGTTGAGTTCGCCCTGTTTGAAAGAGTGGCACCCGTTTGCATCAGCAATATGCTGACACCGACGCCATCTATTTGGTGGCACTTCGACGAAGAGCAACTAATAGTGGATATTGAATCACTCAGCCCCGCGCCGATTTCCTCAAGATCGATCGCCCGTTTGTCATGGGCATCAGCAGGGACAGCGTCAACACTATGGTGCTCCACACCATCATCGGCCTGGGTCAGCGGCTGCATTTGGCTTCGACGACTTGCTTGTGGCACGGCGCATCCAGATGCCACGCAAGTCGAAGTGGCGCGGCGGTCCGGCAGGATGCATCAACAACGCGTTCGCGCTGGAGGGATGCGCGAGCTGGCCGCACTGCAGTCCACGGGTAGCCCACGCCACCAGCAAGACGGCGATCCGTGAACGCCTAGGTGAGGCAGCGCGAGGAGGCATTGCGGGACTCAGGGTGAACGATGCAGTGGATATTTTGTCATTGCCATAGTGATAATGGCTAGCTATCTGAATGGCACGCTTTCCTGAGCACCCACTGCGCCAACCTGAAGCCCAGGCCAGAGGCCGATCGTGCCGCGCTAACGTGCTTTAAATTCCGAATTCTGAATAACCCCATAGAACCGCATCATGACAACCGTATCCAACAAGAGCAGGTAACCACGCACATGGATAGCTATAGATCAAAGAAGGTAATACGCGGGCCGCGAGTCTGGATACTGCTTTTCGCACTACTGGCAAGCCGGTCCGCCCTCGCGCTCACGCCACCCACCACGCCGATCCTGGCTCAGCTGAGCATGAGGCATGACGGTCATAACTACAAGCCTGGCATCTATTTTTTGGTGCCGCTTCCCTTTGACAACGTCAAAGCAATGCTTGAAAAGGGCGTCGATGGCGCGGGTCTCAAAGGCTTTCGGTGGAAGGACCGATCCGCAGCGTTGTCAAAAATGGAGTCCTATTGGGTCACCATCAGCCTGGCCAACCAACCCGCCCTGCAGGAAGAGCTCAACCAAGAAGTGTCCCAAAAAGCATCATCGGTGCTGGACAAGGCCTTGGCGGCAGGAACCATTACACCGGACGAGAAGACGCAGTTTCAGCAAGCCATCCAACAACAGCGGGAATACAATTACGACGATCTGAAAGACGTTCCTTTTTTCGTGCAACGCATCAACCGTTGGACGTTCACCCGCAAAACAGGACGCTCCAAGGTTGTCGACGACTTCGGCGTCATCATGGATGTTTCGTCGCCCCTCAATCGCGGCCCCATGACCCTGGTCTGGTTCGGCGGCATGGAAACCGTCACCACCAAAAGACTACGTCTCGTGAGCTGCCTGGTCGGCGTGACCTGCTTTCCCGACCCTCATATCGAGCGTGAGTCACAAGTCAACGACAAAGTAAGTCCGGCGTTCGAACGCGCCATGAGCAAACTGGCGGCCGACCTGCATGCCATGCCACTGGCCGAGGCCGCGAATATCATGCGGACACCGGATCGCAACGAGCCGCTCGACCAGGTACCCAAGGTGGCGAGCAGTATCGCGCCTGTCCAAGAGGCCCCCTCTTTTGACCTGCCCGATGACGAAGCCAACTTTCGCCGCTACGACAACGACAGATGGCGCTTGCTGGCACTGCCCGACGGCAGCGCCGTGATCTCGGGCTGGCCGCAGACGCATCGTCTGGTGCTTAAGGCGAGCAGGTTGGAACGTCAGAGTACGGCCCCCTACTTTCCCGGCGCCGCGGGCCTGAAATTGGATCCGAACGGCACGCTATGGGGCATGAGCCATGGCGACACGATCTTCGCCCCGGTGCTGTTGTCGTGGCGTCTGGACAAAACCAAGGCCGTCGCACACCCGCTGTCCGGTCTTGAGGATCGGCCTATCGAAGATTGGGTAGTCCAGCCGGGGCGTGGCGCGGCGATCCGGGCGAGCGACACGCTCTATAGCCTTTCGGAAAAAAATGGCGTGCTCACCCATCATTTGTGGAACAGCAGTCTGCGCCGCGAGGCCGTCGACACCCAGAAACGTGTCGCGCCCCGGGTCTCTAGCCGTCGCGTCCATTTCAATGACGGGCTGTTCTGGCTTGCCGACCGCGACGGTTACGGCATATCTCCTGATACGGGACATGTCACCAAGACCGTCAAGACCAGCACCGAGAATTTGATCTTCGGCAGCCTGGAGGCAAATTGGGGAATGGCCCCGGTGACGATTTCCGGCGAGCGCTACTATCGTATCGTCGATCTCAAAAGCGGCCTGCCGCGATGGGATCTGAACACGCCCACGGTGCACTACCCCAGCGGCCTTGCTCGCACGGCACACGGCCGCCTGTTGGCCACGAGCAGCGACGCGAGCAACGCACCCATCGCCGTGCTCGACATGCGCAGTGGAACCCCCCTAGCCAACATTCGCGTGCCCGAGGGGTTTCGCGTTGTCACGATCGCATTTTCCTGGAAGGGTGACGCGCTCTGGGCCTACCTTATGGCGCTCGGCACCGACAACCCTAAAGTCATGGTGTGGAATGTTCCCGAGCCTCTGCACGACCCGGCGTCGGACACAGCCATACCCGATCAAGTGCGATGCACGGTGTCTACATGTGAGTAGAAGGCCTCACTCGGAACCTGTTAGTGGCGGTCTAAATCCCACCGCTTTCAAGGTGATTGGACGACACGTCCAGCCGTGATGACACGGGCGGTAAAAACGTGTCGCCGTGCTACGCATCCGGCCACATAGCCTTTCTTCCTCACCGCTTTCGGTCCCCGCGTATGTTTGCGCTTCGCGCGGGGATCAACTGAAAGCTGCCAGTCATCACACGTTGAATTTTCCGGCTGGACTCGTGAAGATGGCGTGCATCTAAATTAGATGGACGTCTATGGACTTCAGAAACTTGCCTCGCCGACGCCACAGTGCCGAAGTTCGGGGTCCGGAGCGAGCAACTCAACGCCAAGCAGAAGGCGCTATTCGAGGGGGCGGTTGACATCGACATCGCGGCGCCGGAAGCACAGCTCGAAGATCTAAAGGCGCCTTCTGCCGCAGGCGAACAGCCAAAGCGCCGCCCCAAGCGCGCACCGCTGCCAGCCCGCCTGCCTCGCGTGGATCACCGCCATGAGCCCGACCGCGGCTGCGCTGTTCCGTCGTGCTGGCCGATGAGACGCCGGTGGCGATGCTGGCGCCGGGCGCCGGAAAAACGCATCGCGCCTATCTCTGGGCCTACGCCCCTGGTGCTTTCTAACCCTTGCGAGCGGCAATTTAGACTTCACCGTGAGCCGTGCCGGAGAGCACACGAGAAGCATCCTCGGCGATTGGAAGGGCAGTCTGGTTTGCGATGACTACGCAGGCTACCAAGCCCTGTGGGCGCAGGGTGTGATCGAAGTTGGTTGCATGGCGCATGCACGTAGGTATTTTATGGAGTTGGTCACGGCCGACAAGAGCACGATCGCCGACACGGCCGTTGAGCTCATCGGCCAGCTCTATGGCATCGAGCGTGAGGTGAAAAACCTGGCGCCCGAGCACCGACTCGAGGAGCGATGGCGGCGCGCCTTACCCATTATGCAGACGCTGCACGCCTGGCTCATTGCGCAACGCGTCAAGTTAACCGATGGCGGGGCCATCGCGAAAGCCATCGACTGCAGCCTGAAGCGCTGGACAGCGTTGATACGCTACCTGGACGATCCGGCTTTGCCGATCGATAACAACTATGACGAGCACCAAATCCGCCCTTGGGCATTGGGCAGAGCCAACTGGCAGTTCGCAGGCAATCTGGTCGCGGGCCGGCGCCCGGTCGCGATCAAGAGTCTGATCCAATCTGCCAGGCTGAACGGGCATGACTCCTACGCGGATCTCAAGGACGTCCTCACGCGTTTGCCCACGCACAAGGCACGAGATATCGACCAACTGCTACCGCATCTCTGGCAGCCAGCACCGACTGCCAGATAGCCGCTCCCGGATCAAAGGGAAGCACTGGATGCGTGTGTTCGCAGCACGCTTACGACGCAACGGGCGAGTGAGATTGCAGAATTGCCGCATCTGTGGACGCCCCGTTTACCCTGAATAGGCTATTAATAGTGATAGCTTCAGCACTTATAGGGCAAGTGCTTATTCTTGATTTAGATGCTTGCGTAGCATCGGACGTATGTCAAAGGATGCAACACAACCATGGCTAGCGGCGGTATCCAGAAAGTCCAAACTACGATGCATTGCCTCGGGGTCGGTGGGGTCTTGTGCTGTTCCCAAAACATATTCAGCTTCTGCACGAAATTGCTCATGTGTCAGCATGACCACCTGAACAGGATCGATTGCAAAGCACTGGCTGGCAAGAGGGAATGGATAGTACTTCGACGCTGGGTCAGCCTGGCCGAGAGATTGGGAAAGCGCCGCGAGCGCCGCTAAATGCTCTGGATTGTTGAATTGAAAGCGGAGATATGCTTTGTCGCACTTTTGAAAATTAAGTACAGCGGCAGCTACGAAACCTTTTTTCGCCCAAGAGTCCAGCAGACCACAGGCTTCGCGGTGGTTGTTGTCTGCACCTGTTGAGCCACTCCCAGGGGCATTCAGCATGAGCTTCGCATGATAGAACGCCGCCGCAGGATGACCGAGTTCAGTTGCCTTAACTAGATTGCTTCTGACGAGTTCGCTGGCTACAACTAAGGCGTTTGCGCGAGCTTTTTCACGACCGGCGAGGAGATGTTCAATCCGATCCATACCGATAAGGGCTTGCTGATAATACTTCTCTGCATCGGATTGAGTGCTATTGGCCGAGGCATTAGGGGCTACAACACCTGTAGCAATGGCGATCAGAAAAGCTGCGAGTTTAAGCATATCGTCCTTTACCTTTTATTGTTTCCCGACCACTCTGCATCACCGGGTCGCGGCTCTTCTCCTTGTTCTTTGTCGACGGTGGCGCCTCGATGATGGTGGCATCCACTATCGTGCCTTCCTTCATCATCAGTCCCCGCTCGCACAGCATGATGCCGATCTCGTCGAACAGCTTTCGCGTCAGTTCATGCTCGACGAGCAGGGAGGCTTCATGCCGAATCGTTCTGCAAAAATGGGAGGGATCCAGCTCAGGCAGCCTGCTATGCAGCCAGCAGTAGCGCCTAGCGCAATGACTGCCATGGTTCCGCGTATTGGTTCCATGGCCGTTCAGTGGTGCACCTTGCTGAACGCCGGCGTCTGTATTGGTTGCCGCGAGGGTGATACCAGTCGAGAGCCGGGCGACGGAGACACCGTCGCCTGCAAGGCATGAAGGTCGACGGGAAGGAAGGCGGCAGCGCAACGCATACCGCCAGTCTAATAGCGGCACGCTGCAAATGATATCGGACACGTCCTAAGCGGCTCTCCCCACCTTGGCACCGTGTGCCATTGCACAGCGCCGAACACCTCGAGCTGCTCCTGAAGGAAGTTCTCTTCAAGGAACGTGTTCCAGCGCATCACCAGATTCGACTCTACCTCCTCTGGCTATCAAATCCCTTTTGGGAGCCCCTGATCAGAAAATCGCTAGTGAGCGTGCACGATGGTTGCTTTGCGGAGCAAATTCGCAAAGCAAGAAATTACTGTATCGCAGTCTTGCTGCGACCTCACAAGATCTCAACCTTCCTCTCGTTGATGAGGCTTGATCGCTCGCGCATTTCGGGCTCTGCCTTACCTATGAAAGCGCGAACAGGACCGAACAATGCGTTGACCTGGTTGTATCCGGCTCAGTCCCGGCTCGGCCATTTCCTGAAAGTCGCCGTTCCATGCTTGCGGATCGCCTTGCCGTCGACGTCGCACGCGTGCAAGTCGGTTATCCATATCCAGCCAAACAGGCCCCGATGTTCCAAAAAACAGACCGTCGTGGCGTCGAAATCCGACGGGTATCCGCCAGCGGCGGCTCTTGCCGTAATCGGCCATCCCAATGTGGATTACCTGAGTCGGGTCATCCTTGCTGCGATAAACAAGAACCCGAGCCACGCCCTGATTATGCCGGTCATATTTGCTTCTCGGGATGCTGTGTACATGGAGTTTGGCCGGCGTATTGCGTCCGACTGCTGGCATGGGCTCCCACGCCGCGTTCAACACTATGGTGGCCATAGGTGCGAACGACATACAGACAGGTAAGACGATGATAAACAGCCACCCCGGGCATGACCAGGTGAACACGGGCTTGCGTTGCCACGATAGTCGCCCGATCCAGAGCTGCACGAAAGGGAGAACCGCCCCTATACCCATTTCGAGCCGATACTCTCGAGTCTGCGAGAACTTCGGACCGTTCACGATTCAAACCAATGTCGCTGCGAGCACGACGAAAATCGGGATCAGCAGCCAGATCTTGAAACCCCACGAATAGACTTCCTCGGTGCCGTTGGAAGCAGATGCGAGCGCCGCGGCGTTGCCATTTCCAGTCTCGCCGATTTTGCACTCCAATTGGTGTGCCGGACCGCTGGGGCGAATGCCCCTGCGATCGTACTCTCCGAGCGTTCCGCGGACGGTGGCGCCATATGAGCTACCGTATTTCAACGCATTGCTCCTACTGCGCTTGCCATTTTTCACCACCATCCAGCCGTGCTCCTCTCGTTGGGATGTCAAAGCGTTAGTAACCACGCAAGCCCCAGCTTTCCGACGCGGCCTGGTCGCCTTGCGGCCGACCTTGTGAAGCTAGCATTACCCCCTCAGCGACGGATTCGACCGCCAAATGCAGGCCACGCCATCATCCAGGTCACACTTACGGTCAAGGGGATATGAAGCGCATAGACGATTGCCAGCGTCCACAACGGATGCTCCTCCGGGAATGTGGCGAAGGCTGGGAGATAGCCCGCCTCATCGATTGCTGTGACCAGAGCCGCCCAGCCGCCGAACATGACGGCAAAGCGCAGGAACTGGATCACCAGCATCGTCCCCAGCCCGAACAGCACGATCCGCCCTGGCCGGGTAGCGGCTAAGTCTCGCCGTGCTACGTAGCGGGCAATGAGGAAAACCGGCAGCGTCGTCCACAGCAAGATCGAGACAGTCGCATAGAGCGGTCGCAACGGCACCTCGTGGGCCCAGATAAAGCGGGTTGGCGTGAGGGTTGGGCTGATTCCCTCCATCAGCAACGACGCCGCGGTAACCACGCACGCAAACATGCCTGCCGCGCGAGTCCGCCGAGCGCTCACAGACACCGCCCTGACCCTTGGACCATTGAAGAAAAGCACCGAGAACTTCCAGGCTGCAAAAACGAACAAAGCCGCAACGACTGGTGCCACGATACGGATCACCGTCATCGCTACCTGATTCCGCTCCCAGGCTCTCGCAAGGTCGCCGCCTGACCAGTGATAAACGACCGCCTCCTGCAAGCCCCTGGCCAGATCGAGAAACAAGTAGCCGCCGAACAATGCGACCAAGGCATAGGCGAAGGCAAACAGCGTGATGAAGCTGCTGTTCTTCGCGTATCCGGCGAGCCTTCCCTTTTCCAGGTGTTGCTGGGCCAGAAAGAAGGCCGTTGCGCCTAACGTCAAGAGATAGGCAAGGAGCTGTGGTATGACGTTGGCCAATTGATCTGTATTAGTGCTGTCGGCGGCCTTGGGCATCAGGAGGCCCAACATGGAGGCAGCCGTTGCAATCGGAACGGTCGCCAGCGCGGCGTACCAAGGCAGTTTTTCAGATACAGACAATGTCATGGCGTTCTACTTTCAGGGAAAATGGATGCGAGCGTCTACCCGCAAGTCAATTGAGCACGGCCAGAGTTTCGTTGACGTGCATCAGCACGGACCGCACGTCGGCGGGTTCCGGAGCACGGCGGTGATTGCCAGTGGCTGCGTGCCCTGCCGCCCGCAGTAGGTATGCATTGATTGGCGTGTTCGCCACTGGCCGGCAACGAGATATCCGTATGCGCTGTTGGGGCACGTCATCCAGCCTCGAAGGTCACAGGGATCATGACAGTGCCGTCGATAAGCTCGCCCTTCCTCACAGCCGGCTGGTAGCGCCATTTCCGGGCGGCCTCGATGGCGGCCCGGCCCAACGCCTCGGGTCCGGCCAGCCGGACCACCGCGATCCGGCTTGGATCGCCGCTGGCATCCACCGTGACCTGCAGATCGACCTTGCCGTCCGCCCCCGAGCCCATCGTGGCCGGATAGATAGCCGGATGGTGCTGCTGCGAGGCCGGGTCCACGCTGGCTTGCCGATCGGCCGGGGGCGGCAGGTTGGCCAGCAGGGCCGCCAACGCCTTGCCGGCCTGCCTGAACGTCTCCCAGCGCTCTGTGTCCGAGACCATGCGAAGGCGAAGGGTGGCAAGGAAGGCGCTCAGCTCGCCGGACTTGCCAGGCGCCTCCGCCTGCAGCCGCTCGGCAATGGCGAAACTGGCAACCGCGTCCTCGTCGCGCTGCTCGTGCAGGGCGACCGCGCCCAGCCCGTACCACGCATTGGGCTCGTCAGCGCGGGCCCAGATCGCCTGCTCGAACAGCAGGCGCGCGGCTACCGGCTCCTTGAGCCGCAGGTGATATTCCCCCAGTTCGTTGGCGGAGTAAAAGGCGCCGGAGTCGCGCGCCAGCAACTCGCGATGCCGGTCATAGTAGGCTTCGAGTTCCGCCTCGGCGGCGCGCGCGCCGCCCTCCGGCCTGGTCGCCACCTTGCGAGCTCGGCGCAGCGTATCACCGTGAGCGCGCTGGATGCGGTCGAACTCCTGCATGCTGTAGTAGCTGTTGTAGCCCTGGGGGAGCCCCATCCGCTTTAATCGCAGCAGGTTGTAGCGGTAAGTGTCGAACTGCCCGGCGGCGATACCAGCGACGGTAGCCCGGATCTCAGCGCGTGTGCTCACCATCCTCAGGAGCGGCGCGGAAGCGCCACTGCCCTTCCATTCGAGCGCTTGACCTTGCCCACCGGTCGTGCCGCTAGCTACGGCTGGCGTCGCGGCTTCGCGATCGCTGTCGCCTCCGCCGGACGACATGAAGGCCGCCGCCAGCACGAGCAGCGTGACCGCAACGACAAAGGCGATCACGGGGGTCCCGCTCTTGCCGCCGCTGGCCGGCATGGTGATGGAGATCGATGCACTGACGGCGGCGGCCTGAGCCGGCGGTTGCAGGAATGGCTGCTGCAAAGGTGGCCGCGCAGTTGCCTGGCGCGTGCGCTTACCCCGGCCGGACTTGCGCTTGCCGCCGGCCCGCGCCACGGGCGCGGCACCTGCCGCCGCTGCGGCACTGACGGCGCCGGCGATCATCGCACTGCGCGCGCAGGCGGCACAGGCCAAGCCTGCAAAGTGCTGGTGCGAGGGATCAGCGGTGCAGATCGCCAGGCGCTGGCTGCTGCGCAGCGCGTATTCGCGCAGCACCCGCGCCCATTCGGCCGGCGCGGGCCGGCTGCCCGGCTGCCCGGCGAAGGCGCTGTCAAACATCTCCCGCAACTCCTGCGGCATCTGCGCGTGGCCGCTCACCGGGTTGGGCGTGATGGTCTTGTGCGCGCACAGGCCATACGCATAGTAGCGACCGCGGATGCGCCCGGGCAGGTCGGTGGGAACCCGCCCATTGGCGGGGCGGCCGCTGAACGGATGAATACCGAAGTTCAACAGCTGGAAGATCACCACCGCCAGCGCGAAGCGGTCCTGCGCCTCCTCGCCGGCAGCAGTCAGCCCCCCATCCTGCAATTCCGGCGCCAGATAGTCTGCGGTGAACTGCTGCGCGGCAAAACGTTCCGACTCGCCCTGGATGCTGAAGCCATCGCAATCGAGCATCGCGATATAGAGCGAATCGCGGTAGAAGCGCAGGTTGACCGGCTTCAGGTCCACCACATAGTGATGCCGCTGGTGCAGGGCCGCGATGACGCCGCTCAGATTGGTGGCTAGCGTGATCTTGGCGCCCAGCCCGGTGGGCAGGCCCGCGGCCCTCGCCTGGCGCTCCTGCAGGACCTCCTCCAGCTCGGCCGTGTGCTGGATGTCCAGCACCGGCATGGCGAAACCGATAAAGCGGCCACGCCCGTTCTGCAGCGGCGCCTGCGGCCAGGCGATCTGCACATAGCACTTGCCGTTCTCGACCTGGTCCGGCAGCTCGGGCGACAGCCGTAGCATCGCGTCGATCTTGCGCTGGTAGCTGGCCAGGTCCATGTGGTCGTGATAGAGCTTGGCCACCTGCGCCGGCGCCTCTGCCAACAGGAATACGCTCCCGGCGCCGCCGCTCTTGACCAGGCGGCCCAGCGTCAGGCTGCGCTGGCGGTCCAGCCAGACTTTCCGTCCACTACGAGCGCTCATGCCCGCAGCGCAACCAACAAGGTCTTGTCGTCGCCGGTGATGTGGTGCGTGCGCGGATCGTCCAGCGTGGCCGCCAGCGCGCAGTTGCCCTCATCGATGTCGGCTACCCCGCGCAGATACCGCTCGAAGTAGGTCTCGTTGGCATACTCGCCATTGGCTGGCAGCGGGATATCCGGCTCGGCCGCGGCGGCGCGAGCCTTGGCCCGTCCGTGCAGGGTGGTGGCGGGCTCGCACTTGCCACCTCTCATCGCCGGGTACAGGTCCTCGGCCTCGTCAGCCCAGGCGCTGCCGGCAGTCACCGAAATAGCGGCGAGTCCCAGCATCGGGGCTCGGCGTGTATTCTGTTGCTTCATGTTGCTCTTCGATAAGGTACGCCGCCAGTGTACTGGCGGCATACCGTTAATGAAATCGGACATGTCCTAAACAGCGAGCTATCGACCGCGCCATACGCCACACCCATCGCCAATCGTTTCCTTCAAGCAGCCGACTGTCGTGCCTGGACCAGTACCACGGTTCCGCCGTTGGTCTTCGCGATCAGCGTCGCTATGTTCGCTGTCTGCGGTGCACTCCTGCGCGTGCCGAGGAAAGTGGCCGCGATGGCGGTCATCGCACGATCATGGCCTCCGGTCTCGTCCCGTCCGTCCTTGGCAACCGTATGGCAAGCGCTATGCCACTGTTGCCAAGGATTCCCATGTACTACTCGTCAAAAACCGACGATTAGTAAGTACGCCGCATTCGCGTCATTTAGGACTTGTCCGATTTCATTGCCGGCATGCCTCCGGTAGACTTGCGGCGTGCCTTCTCTGCCGCCTTTTTTCCTGCGATATGCGCACCTTGCAGGCACCGGGGTTCGCGCGCGGTGGACCCGGCACAATCTCCGCCATGGATGCCATGGTTGGACTCAAGCATCGGCAGCACCACCCTATAGAGCCAGTCGTGGGCATGCTGAACATGCCACGAATATCCTCGCGTTGGCAAGCCAAAGAGGACTCCGTCAGTCCCGGTCTTTCCCAATCGGAAAGGAGGTATTCGAAGCGAATGGGGACCATCAACTCGGTGGCCAGCACCGTCCCAACCAATTGAGTATGCTTGACCATTTCACGGCACGAAGCTACTCCACTCCCAACAGAATCCAGATGGCAGAAGTATGGACAACATCAACAAACTAACCGAAATTCTGGCACTTTGCGTGCCGCAGCTAGATCCATCGCCGCTGCGTGCTGCGCCACCAGCCAGTACCGATAGGTCGGATGTATTGGCGTGGTTCGCCAATCATCTTGAGCAACAGGGTCTCCTCGCCTATGAGGAGTGGAAAGAGTATTTTGGTCACGTACCTGCCCTCCAATCTCTCTGCGGCATCGATTTAGCAGACTATGACGATGACTTCATCATTAGCCTTATCGAGGATGTTGACTTCCCTGACGCTGAGGCCGCCTATACCCTGCAATACGAGTTGCCTTTTTTGGAGCATATCAATTCCATCCTTCAACCCCAAGGCCTGCGCTTGGTTGACCTGTTGCCGTTCGAGAATGCGTATATCTTCTGCGTCAAGGATGACGAAGACCAATTGCGACAGCTTAGCAAGTGCTTGCAGGCATTTGATATGGACATCAATGAACGCAGCGCAATGAATCAGCAACAGGCGATGGCGCATCTTGATGCATTGCTGGGAAATGGCTGAGGATCAATCCTCGTCACGTAGGCTGGAAGCCGCCAGCGCAGGTACCTTGGCGCGCTGTTCAACGGCGAAGACATGCTCCTGAGCAAAAAGGCGTGAAGGCGTGAAATGGTTGGGAAGGCCGCCGTGCAGGACGATGAGTTTGCACGGATGGACATGGCGATAGCCTACGAACATGGCTTGGGCGTGCCGCGCCCCCCTATCAACTGGGTTGACCAACTACTGCCTTGGGCTGTTGGCAGCGATCGAGCCGCACTACCCCAAGAAACGGCGAGGCCGGCCGCCGATCGGGCAGGAATGGATGCTGCGCATCGACATCCTCCAACAGCGGTGTGGACCGCCCGACGAGGCACAGGAAGATGCGCTGTACGACAGCATGGAGATGCGCACGTTCGCGCGAATAGACCTGGCGTTCTCCGCCTTCCGGATCTCGATGCGCATGCGCTCTTCGGGTTGTAGTTGTTGGTATTTCGTTCTTGTCATTCACCCCACCCTTAGCGGATGGCAAGGTGTTGCACTTCAAATTTGAGGCCGCCATGCGTAAACTCTCGGCGTCGGGCAGCTAAGACGACTATGCGAAACCGATTTGGAAAGATGGTGCGTGCGCTCGCCGGACTAGTCATGGCTTTTCCGCTTTTAGCCGGGGCAGATGATGCCCAGGCCCAATCACTGCAAGGCGTTTGGGAAGGCACGTTGGGCACCCAGAACATCGTTGCCTGCTTCAACGGCGATACCACGGGGTCGGGCAGCTACTACTACCTGCATTACCTCAAGCCGATCCAGCTTCAACGGGAAAAGGACGGCACGGGCTGGTTCGAGTCGCGCTACGATTCGAAGGCCGGTAAGGACGTCAAGACTGGATCGTGGTCGCTGCAGACGATGGACAATGGTCGCCTGAAGGGCGAGTGGAAGCACCCGAAGAGAGGTCGCTCGTTGCCGCTTGCGCTCACCCCTATCAGCGATGAGGGCGATGAGTTGCCCTGCGCGAGTAACTCTTATAACGACCGGCTCGAAACCGTGCAGCCGGTGGCAATAGGCAAACAGGAGGTCTTCGAGGGCAAGCCGTTCCGGCGGCTACGTGCGGGCGGAGAAGAAACGCTTGAGTTGCTGGTCGACGGCCCCGGTATCGCCAAGATCAATCGCGTGCTGCGCTCGAAGTTACCGCAGACTAAGGCTGCAATGCAGCACTACTTTGCCACGCGGCGCGAATTTCTCGGTCGCTGGGGGCTGGCCGCTGAGGATGAGACTTACGCCGAACCCACCTATTGGACAGTGGACTGGGTGACGGTGCGCGACTATCGCTGGGCGGCGGGTTACGGAGCCAATGGCATCAGTCAGAGTTTTCGTACATGGGATGCCCGCAGCGGGGAAGAGATCGACCCGTGGACCTGGGTCGGTGCACATTCGAATACAGACACGCCCGGGATCGGCTCGCTGCCAGCAAAGCTGAAGGCTTTTCTGACCAAAGGCTACAAGCCCGATGCAGCTTGCAAAGTGAGCAAAGACATTGAGGACTCATATTTTCTCACTCTGGAAAAAGCCGGCCTACGGTTCTGGGTGATGCCTGACGGTAGTGGCTGCGACAAGGACTTTCTGGTGCCATATGCAGAGCTTTCTCCGTTTCTGACAAAACGGGGGAAGGCCGCGGTGACGAGAATCGTCGGCACACGGTGATGCGGCGCCGTCATCGGACGGAACGCCACGAAAGCGGTGCCAGGCATCGCCGGCCTTAGCCTGCGGGGCGCAAGCCCTGGCAAGCGTGAGCGCGCAGTGCTGGCGACCGCCAGGGCGGCGGCATCTGAGAATGGCTTTAGCGTGACACGCAGCATCGTGCGGGCCTACCCGTGCTGGTGCGCGAATGGAGCGTCTCGAGCGCCCTCGCCGAGGCGGTCGCAGGCTAAGCTCAGATGTCCGCAATGCTGCGCTAGAATAGGCGCATGCTAAAACGTAAAGAAGTCCTGCAAAATTGCCGGCGTCTGGTGTTGCTGGTGGCGGCCTTGACTGCCATGACCTGCGCATCAGTAGCGCGCGCAGACGACACCGTTGTACCTCCCACGCTGGAATGGGGCCAAGTGCCGGAGGGAGATCTCTATGTGTTGATCTCGAGCGCCTCTCACGACAGCGCGGAACTGCTGGCGTTGGCACGCGAGCAGATCGTTCCCGCCTTGGCACATAACACGGTCGTCGCGCAAATCTGGAGTAACACAACTGCTCCAGTACAGTTTTGGCATATTATCGAAGCGGAACGGATGCAGCGTGAAGGCGTCGATATCAAGCAGGTGCTGGCTGCGTTAAGTACGCAGCTCAATACGCCAGCAAAGGAAGTTCGAGGCATCCATCTGCCGCAGGCCTGGGTGCTTGAGGGATTGGCACCGGCCCCCTATAGGGATTTGGCCGCCGCTACGATAGAAGCATCGGGCGGCGGGCAGATATCCGTCGCGCAACTGGCACATTCCCAGTACATGCTGCACCCGCCCGCATGGAAGGAGCGGCGCATCCTGACCCTGCGTATCTGCGGCGTTCAGGGCGTCGACCTGCAGGGGCTTGCCTTCATTGTCGAGAGCGGCCTGACAAAGCTGGCTGGGTCGTTGCCGGAAGATGTGGGAGTGCAACTTGGATTCGTGGGCAAGGAGTATGGGATGTCTGATGGACTGTTCGTGATGATCGAGGAAGCGGCACGCTGAGCCGCGCTCCTGGTACTGTCAGGCTAGGATGGAACGCAGCCCACACGCGACCCGGCAAGCAGAGCCGCGAAGCGGCATCCGGCGGGGCTGCGTGATAAATTGCGCTTCGCACAGGCGATGGCGTCCTGCAGGCTTGGGGCGGCGACATGGACCGTGGCTCGAAACGTTGGCCGTCGCGGCTGCCCCGGCGTGACATCCACTACAAATTACTTCCACGCATTGTCGTGCCAATACGCCTCGGCGTCCTCCTCATCGCCGAACACGATTCTCGTTTGCTGCATGCGGCCTCCTTGCTGGTGCTTGCTCGTACAGGGTGGCACCGCCGCCCTGCCCTCACCGCATCCGTCAGTGGGCCTTGCGCGGGCGCATCGGCTCCGGCGTCCAGTAGTCGGCCATGTCGACCGCCAACGCACCGGCCAGCGTATCGATCGGCGCGCGATGCTTCTCGGTATCACCCACGCCGTTGACATGCGCAGCCACGCAGAAGGCCATCAGCGCCGAAAGGGGCTCCCAATCGAGTCAGCGCCCACGGCGGCAGTTCGGCTTTCCTGTCGAAGCGGATGTCGGTGACGCCGGCGGCCAGGATCGCCAGCTGCTAGAAGCTCTGGAAGGCAGATGAGAAGGGACTCAAATCCCGATGAGGTGAGCTACTTGCGTCGAACGTAGACGCCGTCAAAACGTACATTTGCGCCGCCGCAGTTTGCATTGTCGCTTGCGACCAGGAACCGCCCCACGCGCACAAAGTCAACGACGCAAAACCTTTCATCCTTGCCCATGCTTGCACGCTCACCCCGTGGCTCGATTTCGCCCTAGATCACCCACGTTGATCCGCGGCCCCGAACCGTAGGTCGCTGCACCAGTGACACGCAGAGCGCCATTTGGAACCTTTGAGATCCTGATCCAGTTGGTGCCGAAACGCCACATCCCGACCCAGTCCGCCAACAGCGGCGTAGGAACGTTGACCGTAGCGAGTTTCTCTGCTCTGATCCAACGGACGGTTTCATGCCGCCGTCCCTGATACCAGACGCATGCCCAACCGTTTTGACGCTTGTTGACGATTACCTCATCGCCAGGGACAAGATATGCCTTGTCCCTGCAAGCTTCAGTATCGGCTGGGCAACCTTTCTCGTCGACAAAGAGATCAATCCTGGAGCCTTCCGCGCCATGGACGCGGGCTAGTTCGAGTTCCTTGTTCTTCGAAGGGAAGTATCCATTCCGGCAACTGTAGGTTTCAATCTCAGTCGCGTGGACAGATGTGAATACGGCAAATGCAAGCATTGACGCGCCAACGCAGCGAAGGGTGAAAATAGGGAGCATTAGCATGTCCTCCATGGGATCAATTCCGGGCTTGCCCAACGCCCGCAGCAGGCCTACACCTTCGACCGTGACGCAGGCCGCCGCGCAGAATCGCCACTCTTGGTTCTCTCAAACGGTGGTGTTAGTGGAGGTGGGTTCCCCCTCCTCCATTGCGAGATCTCGCTTACCGGGTCGCCTGCTGAAGCTTATCGGCCAGCGCCATACCGCAACGCTGCGGCTTCAGGTCCACCACATAGTGATGCTGCTGGTGCAGGGCTGCAATGACACCGCTCAGATTGGCGGAAAGCGTGATCTTGGCGCCCAGCCCGGTGGGCAGGCCAGCGGCACGGGCCTGGCGCTCCAGCAGGATCTCCTCCAGTTCGGCCGTCTGCTGGATATCCAGCACCGGCATGGCAAAGCCGATAAAGCGACCACGGGCATCGAGCAGCGGCGCCTGCGGCCAGGCGATCTGCACTTAGCACTTGCCGTTCTCGACCTGGTCCGGCAGCTCGGGCGACAGCCGTAGCATCGCGTCGATCTTGCGCTGGTAGCTGGCCAGGTCCATGTGCGCGTGGTAAAGCTTGGCCACCTGGGCCGGCGCGTCGGCCAGCAGGAATACGCTGCCGGCGCCGCCACTCTTGATCAGGCGCGCGAGCGTCAGGCCGCGCTGGCGATCCAGCCAGACTCTGCCTCCACTGCGAACACTCATGCCCGCAGCGCGACCAACAAGGTCTTGTCATCGCCGGTGATGTGGTGCGTGCGCGGATCGTCCAGCGTGGCCGCCAGCGCGCGGTTGCCCTCATCGATGTCGGCTACCCCGCGCAGATATCGCTCGACCGGCTCCATGAAGGGCGCGTAGAGTCCGGCGTTGCCCTTGCTCATGGCAAACGGCATGGCGCCATCCGACATCAGCGCCACGCCTTGCAGCGGCTGGCGGATCGGCAGCACCCTGAGCCGCTCGCGCCAGTGCGGCCCGGTGATGAAGTAGGTCTCGTTGGCGTACTCGCCATTGGCTGGCAGCGAAATATCCGGCTTCGCCGCGCCGTCGCGCGGCTGGGCCACGCCCACGCCATCGCCGATATGAAAGAAGCTGCCGCGCTCCGGCGTGGCCACCACGCCAACCAGCGTGCTAGCGTAGTCGGCCAGCCCGGCACCCGCCGCACGTGACACCTCCTGCAGCGCGCTGCGCGCCAGCCCGATCACGCTTGCCACGGCCTGCTCGAACAGTTCGCCGGACAGCTCGGGCAACTCCTCGCCCTGCTGCACCCGCGTGGCCAGCGCATGCACCACCGATCTGGCAATGAACTCGGCACCTGCCTGGCTATAGCGCGCCGAACCCGCGCCGTCGCAAACCAGTGCGATCAGCACCTCGCCCACCACGGCATGCGCGAAGGCGTCCTGGCACGGCAAGCCGCGCTCCGCGTGCGACTTACCCGTTGCCGAAGCGGCAAAGATCTTCCAGGCCATCGCTCAGACCGTGACCGCGGACCAGCTGTCGGTGGACGGCAGTTGCGCCCGCCCACCCGGCGTGGACTGCGACACGACCTGCATGCTGGCGCTGAGCCACAGGAACAGCTCACGGAACTGCAGGCCCTTGAGCTGCTTCACGCCGCCCGCGCCGCGGTTGCTGAATTGCTGGAGCACATCGATGCTCGCGCCCTCGCCCACCGCGATCGGGAACACGGCCACCTTGCTGGCCTTCTCGGCCTGGCGGGACTGCGCCGCGCCTTGCTCCCACTGGTCGGTGGGCGCGCCATCCGACATCAGGAACAGCCACGGGCGCGTATAGGCCACGCCCGCCTGGCGGAAACGCAGCTTCTCCTGCTCGATCTCTGCCAGCGCCAGTTCTACCGCCTGCCCCGTTGGCGTGGTACCGTCGGCTCGCAGTTGCGGCGCGCTGAAATCCATTGCATCGCACCAGTCACCGGCCACCTCGGCATGGTCGTAACCGCCGTACTGCACCACCAGGATACGGACCCGCTTGCTGGCGATGACGTCCGCCTTGAGCTCCTGCTCCAGCAGTGCCAGCCCTTCATTGAGCTGCCGGATGGGTTCGCCGTCCATGCTGCCCGAGCAGTCCAGCACCAGGACCAGCGGGGTACGCTGTTCGGTGTTGTCGATCAGAGCGACATCGGGAATGAGGGATTTCGTCATTGAGTTATTTGATGCATTGTTAGCATGATTCATAGATTAATATTCGCATCGGCGAGCGAATCGTGCGCTTGCATGTAATGCGCAAGCACCTTTTCCTACTATGCCCCCCCACCTGGAGGGCTCCTGTGGCATCGGTTCGGTCGCGCATCAATTTCCCATCAAACTTGTTTGATACTTCTTACCAAAAGACCGAAGCCATGCACCGCCGCCTCGTCGCCGTACTGCTCGTAATCAGCGCCTTCCCCGCACTCGCCCAACGGCCGGTTGCGCAAGACTTCCGCTGCCTGTCCTCGGGGACAAGGGGTATCCAGCTCGAATTCCGGATGTTCTCCGATCCGGAGTCACACTGGACAGGTGGCTACGTCAAGTATCGCAAGTCCGCACTGGCTATCCCGCTGGTACTCAAGTCGTCGAATGGCGTCGAGATGACCAAGGGGCGGCCCTGGGAATACACCGACGTCTGGCTGGAGGTGTCGGGCGGAAAAATCGGCGGGGAATACGTGGTGATTCGCCAGGGTGCGAACATCTATGGCTTTACCTATCAGAATCGCAAGACAGCCAAACGAACTGATTTCATTCAGGACAATGGGGCGATGGGCGAGGAAGGCTGCGTCTGGCCGCAAGTGCGGTAATGCCACCGAGGTCTACGATTTAATTTTGGCTCCGCCGCCTTGCATCGCCAATGGACCGCCTCGTGATCGTCCACCGCCCCGCCTCGTCCTTGGGCACGCCGTAGCCCTGCGAATACGCATGGCCAACCGCACCGCGCAGATCCGCCTCGCCCTGTTCGGCGGCTGTGCGCAGCCGACCGAAGCACGCTAGCATGTCCCTCTTTTCGCAGGTGCCATAGAGATAGGCCATGGCCGGGGCCGCCTGGGTTGCGACCGCACCGGCCTTGTTGCGCGCTTGCAAGACCGTGGCGGGCTCGCACATGCCATCCTGCATCGCCGCGTACAGGTCATCGGCCTCCCCGGCCCGGGCACTGCCGCCGGCCATGGAAATGGCAGCGAGTCCCAGCATCAGGGCCCGACGCGTTTCATTTTGCTTCATGTCGCTCCTCGGTGAGGTGTACCGCAAGTGTACTGGCAGCGTGCTGCAAATGAAATCGGACACGTCCTAAGCAGCGAGCATTGCCCAGCCGTGAGCCGTGCGCCGCACCCGTCGCCACTCGCTCCCTTCGAGCTGCACACGCCCCGATGGTCACCCCTGCTGCGGCGCTTTCCCCTGTAGTCCTACCGTGTTTATCCCGGCAGGCATCGCCCATGCATCAACATCGATGCGCCCGACTACGGCCACTTGCACGGCAGGTGCTGCCCAGAGAACTTGGACTTCGCATCGGGCAACGTCGGCGGCAAGATTGGCGACCGCATGGGAAGCGCATGCCCGCAATTCGAACATGCCGCCCGCAGCTCCTCGGAAAGCGCCGTAGTCAAAAACCGAAAATTGGTACATCGGCCCCGCGTCATTTAGGACGTGTCCGATTTCATTGAGACCACGCCGCCAGTAAACTGGCGGCATGCCTTCTCTGCCGCCTCCTTGAGCTCTCCACGTTGCCCGCTTGTCCGGCCTCCTCGGCGCCGCGGTATTGGCAGGTGATGTTGAGTGCGTTTCAGATTCATGGAGCCAACTAGGATGAGCTTGGACAATCGACCATCGATCCCGCAAAAAGAACGGCTGCAACCTGCCACGATAGAAGGGCAATCTTCGACCAAGAAAGGGCTCTGGCTGATATCGCTGGCCCTGGTGGCAACGGCTGTCATATATATAGCCGTCTTGTGCGTCATGCTCCTGCCCTTCATCGCTAGCGTGATATTTACAGAGCTCACCGAGAATCCCTATCAGTACTCTCCGACTCCAAGCTGGCTTTGGCGATGCATGAGCGTCCTCTGCCTGACGCACGTGGCGTACGCCGTCTATCTGATGCTGAAGTGGCCGGTACGAAATTCACCCCCTTGCTTTCTGCCGTGGACGTGCATTTGATCCTGGTGTTCTTGGGTTGCTTGATGACTGGCCGCATCATTGAAGGGCACGCCTTGAACGTCGTCAACGCGTATGCGGGAAATTTGAGCGAGGTGGATGCGGTCATGGAACGCTCAGCTATCAGTTGCACCGGTTTTAGCCCGAGTCGCCATATCGGCCGCCAAGCAACGAGCTGCGAGCGACACATATACTTCAAGACGCCGAACGGCGAACTGGCGGCTTCCGGCCCAGCGGATGACCGAGCTGTCCGGACCTTGTCGCCCGGAACATCCGTTCGCCTGGTATTGTGCAAGAGCGTCTTCGGCACATCTCTAACCCAAGTCAAGCCGGAGGCTCCTTGGCGGCGCCCCCCAACCTTGCAGGGGCCATGTCAGGGCAAGCAATCGATCCCCTCCTTGATGAACTCCATCATGGGTTACCTGCCGGCTCCTCCGCCCGGTGGCTCATCCCTCCTCATCGTTCAGCGCGAGTCCCCCGCTCATCATGCGTGAAGATTCCATCTATTCCATCTATCGACATCCGAGAGGTCACCTAACGGCAGTCAAGGCAGGCTGGAGTTGGACTGCCTTTCTGTATGGTGTGTTTTGGGCCCTGTACGGGAGGCACTGGCGCGTGGCAGGCGGCTGCATAGCCTTGCTCCTGACTTGGGCCCTGCTGGAGTCGCAAAATGTTGGGTTCCGCTTTTGGTTCTCCAGCATCGCATTCATGATGTCCATCGCACTGGGGATTACGGGCAACGAACTGCGACGCAGACAACTTCAGCACATGGGCTACAAGAAAATCCGCGACTACGTGAGTGCCGACACAGTGAAAGGTGCGCTGCACGCGTTCCAGATCGCGCAGAAGGCACGGAAGGAGAAACGACGAAACCGCCGCCGGGCCGCGAATAGCGAAAAGCTCACCAGATCTTCGTGATGGCGCACCAACGGCACGACGAAGTCTGGTGTTGCGGCATTGCCCATCGAGGTGTGACGATCATATGCGCCGTCTGCAAACAGAGGCTCCAGTCCGGACAGCGCATCTTTGCGGCCTGCAGAATCCCCAACACGCCCCTTGCTGCCACATGCGCCCGAGGTCTTTCTTTCCCGCGTCATCGTCGCGTTCTTTCGCCGCCGGAGTCTTCGCCGATTGGCTATCCGCCACGCGGGTGCTTGGGCGTTGGGCGTTGGGCGTTGGGCGTTGGGCGATTCACGGACAGCTTGGCACGGGCTGGGCCATAGCAATCCCGGGAGAAGTCGGTGACTTCCTGCTCCAGCACCGGGTCGGCGATGCGCGCGCTGTTAATCTCCAATGATGTTCGCCGTGAATGCCAGCAGGATCAGCAGCGCCGTCCATAGCGCAACCGCATGGATCAGGGGCTTATGTGGGGTCCCGGGGCGGCGGGGAGGTATCGGCATGGTGAACTCTGAGGCTTGCCGCCCCAAGCCATGGCCCGGATTGTTGTTAAGGGAAAGGACGAGCTAAAAAGAAAAAGCATAGGACAACGCTGATTTCAGACTTGTCCTATGGACGGTTGCATCCCCAAGCGCTAACCTCGCAAGGCTCCGTTCCTCACCCGCCGCAATGGTAGATCGCTTGCATCGACCTGGTGCAGGGAAGCGCGGAAGCGCAGGTCTATCTGCGTTATCGCCGCGTGTATCCGGATACCGGCAAACCGGTGACACCGGCGTCGCTCACCGAGAAGCAAGGAGGCGGCGCAGCATGAGTGCGAAGCCCAGCGGCGCCTGAGGCGGCAGCACAACGCCGATATGAGCAAGCTGTTCAAAGCTCCCGCGGCAAGAGGCGCAGCGGTGCCGGTCGGAACGCGAACACCGAAATTTCTAGCTTTTTAAAGGAGCTCCACATGGGCCTGGCCATCGCCGGCGTTATCGCAAACACTATTTTCACGCTGTTTTTTCTCTCCAGTGAATATGTCGAAGAAGGTGGCACCGTCATGGATGTCATCGCGGCCATTCTAGGAACGCTACTGGCCATCTCCGTGCTTGGGCTCATCCTTGCTGGCACGGGCAAGAAGAAGCTCGGCGGCGCCCTGGTCATGATCGGATCGATACCATTCGTTCCACTGGGCCTGATTGGCGTTATCGGCGGGCGAAAGATGATTCAGCCCGACACCCACGCCCATGATCTTGATGCCCGACGTCAAGCAGCTGCAGCTCTTGCGTCATCCTCGGCAGATTCGTCGCGGGGGGAGTGATGACTGACAACGTCTCGTCGTCCGTCTCGACGGTGCTCGCGTTTCATGCCGACCGTCGGGCCAATTTTGTGATCGCGTTGGGCTGCGTGCTTATGGTGGTGGCGCTTGTCCTAGCGGCCAATCATGGCGGATCCCGCATAGGCGGTGTTTTCATGGCACCCATCATGCTCATCGTGATTGGCATCTTCAAGCGGTCAAGCGTGTATCTTCGGTTTGACGCAGACCATTTCGAAACGAAGCTGGCGCTCGCTGGCGGGTGGCACACGGTGCTTTACAGCGAAGTCACCCGCTGTGAAGTGAGCGACAAGCTGGTCGTCGTTCACTATCGAAAGCACGGCCAACCCGCCGATTCGAAAGTGCGGCGAATCCGCATCCACCTTGGCGAACTTCGCCCCGACGATCTTCCCGTATGCATCGATGCGTTTCGTACGCGTTTGCCGTCGGCGTCAGTGGCCTGACGTGAAGAACGCCATCATTCTGAAACGGGCCTCGATGTCCATCAACGAAAGAGACGCCGACCATGCAACGACTTGTTCGGCAAAGGCGGGCCGGCCGTTACAAGATTGACCTGCCGCGCCCGAGCCTGCCGGAAAAGGAAAACGGCATCTACTTCATCCTGCCAAAAGCGGGAGGACCGGCCCAGACAGGCGCCGAGCGAGATGCTTGGAAGAGAGTAGCCCACATCAATCCGGCCTACTTGGAGTTCGGCAAGACTGCTAGAACGAGTTTTAGTCCAATGGCTGTGACATGGACCGTCCGCCGACCTAGGCACCCCTATGGATACCACTCCCGGAAGGCCGGGAGCACGGCATTCACAGGCGCATGAACCGCGACATGATGGCTGGCCCGCTGAACAAGGAGCATCGGCTGAAACCCACCGTATTCTGGCATGAACGCCACGCCTGGCCTCTTAAAGACACAGAATAGGGAATTACTGAATCTCTAATGAAATTCAATCTTTACGCCATTTTGGCATCGCCCTTACCATCGGCTCAGCGTCGGCGCGCGCCGGCTCTTCCGTCCAGTCGATCACATTTCGATCACATTTCTGAGGAAAAAAAACAATGAACTTCTACAAAGGCAAGGATTCGGTGCGAACGATCTCTGCATTGCTGGTTATCGTTGGCGCATCGCTCTGTGTAGCGCCGGCCAGTGCGCAGTCCACGGAAAATATGGGCGGGTCGGAGCAGATCTCCGTTGGCACGCTGTCGATCCTGGCCGCGCCTGTCGTCAGTGTGGCCGGCAGCACCGGTGGCGCGGGCCCGGTGGAGGGTTCCTTGCTGGCGGGCATGGGCAGCGCCTTTGTCGTGTCCGGCATTGCGCAGGGCGGGAAGGATACCGTCGAGGTGATCCTCGACTCGGTCAGCACCGCGGGCAAGGCCTCGGTCAAGGTCGCCAAGAGCGCGTTCGAGAAGCTGGGCGTCTCGGTCGGCGCCACCGTGAACGCCGTGGCCGATTCGACCGGCACCGTGCTGGTGGTGTCAGGCAAGGTGCTCGCCTTTATTCCCAATACGATCGGTGAGGCGTTGCTTTATCGCGAGCGGGTTCCCACGGCCGCGAAACCGTGAAGGGGCGCGCCATGATCTTGAA
>NZ_LZZU01000062.1:0-23823 GCF_014170355.1 Cupriavidus sp. UME77 | reverse complement strand
CCCAGCCACCCCCGCCGCCGCCAGCCCGCCCAAGCGTTTCGGCCTGACCGACCTGTCCGGCTTGCGCGACTCCCTCAAGGCCGACACCGAGCGGCGCGAAGCCGAGCGCCGCGCGGCGGACGAAGCAGCGCAGCGCGCCCGCGAAGAAGCCGACGTATTCCGCAGCAGCGTAGGCAACGTCAACACCCTGCGCGACCGCAACCGCGTCACTCCCGCGCCCCGCCATCCGGCGCCCGTGCCGGTACAAACCCAGCTGGATGACAAAGCCGTGCTGGCCGCGTCGCTTTCCGACGAGTTCGACGTCGAGAACCTGCTCGATACCGACGAAACCCTGTCGTTCCGCCGCCCCGGCATCGGCATGGACGTGGTCAAGAAGCTGCGCCGCGGCGAATGGGTGCCCCAGGACAAGATCGACCTGCACGGCCTGCGCAGCGAAGAAGCGCGCGAGGCACTGGCCGAGTTCGTGCGGCGCTCGGTCAAGCGTGGCGTGCGCTGCGTGCGCGTGATCCACGGCAAGGGCAACGGCTCGCCGGACAAGACGCCGGTGCTCAAGGGCAAGGTGCGCAGCTGGCTGGTACAGAAGGAAGAAGTGCTGGCCTTCGTGCAGGCACGCGGCGCCGAGGGTGGCGCCGGCGCGCTGATGGTGCTGCTGCGCCAGCCGCACGCCTGAGACTGCGCGCACGATGCATCTGCCGCTCGATCTCCTGATGGGGCGGTTGCCCCTGATCCTGCATGTCATGGAAGTGGTGGGCGTGCTCGCCTTTGCCGTCTCCGGCGTGGTCGATGCGCGCAAGCAGCGCTTCGATGCCGTGGGCACCTTCGTGGTGGCGTTCGCCACCGCCTTCGGCGGCGGCACGGTGCGCGACGTATTGCTGGACCGCCGCCCCTTCTACTGGGTCGACCACGAAGGCTACGTGATCCTGATCTTCGTGATGTCGCTCGGCGCGTCGTTCGTGCTGCGGGTGGTCAGCCGGGTGGCGTCCGAGCGCACCATGATCACGGCCGATGCGATCGGCCTGGGGCTGTTTTCGGTCACCGGCACATCGCTCGCGCTGGTGGCGCAGATGACCCCGACCGTAGCGGTCATGATGGGCATCATCTCTTCGGTGTTCGGTGGCGTGGTACGCGACGTGTTGTGCAACGAGGTGCCGATGATCCTGCGTGACCGCTCGCCCTATGCCACCTGTGCCTTCGTCGGCTGCTGTGTCTATGTTGGCCTGACCTGGCTGCAGGCCGAGCAGGAACTGGCCCTGCTGGCGGGCGCCATCACCATCACGGCGGCACGCCTGCTGTGCGTGCGCTTCGGCTGGAAGTTGCCGAGCTAGGCAACAACAACGGCGGCAATCCTGGCGCCTCCTCCCGTGGGATCGCCAGGATTGTCCGCCGATGCTTGAACGCTAAAAAGGCCCGAGCGCCCGAATGCTTAAACGGCGGCTTCGTCCTGCTCGCCGGTGCGGATGCGGATCACGCGCTCGATCTCGGTCACGAAGATCTTGCCGTCGCCGATCTTGCCGGTGTGCGCTGCCTTGACGATGGCGTCCAGCACGGTGTCGAGCTGGTTCTCGGCAACCACGACCTCGATCTTGATCTTGGGCAGGAAGTCGACCACATACTCAGCGCCGCGATACAGCTCGGTATGCCCCTTCTGGCGGCCAAAGCCCTTCACCTCGGTTACCGTCAGGCCGGTCACGCCGACGTCAGCCAGCGCCTCGCGCACTTCGTCCAGCTTGAACGGTTTGATGATGGCGGTAATCTGCTTCATATTGGCCCCTTATATAGTCGTTGGTTAGTGAGAGATTTTAGCCTGCCTGCCGGCAGCAGGATGTGGCCTGCCGCACCGCGCCATTTCCGGTAGACTCAACCGTCGCTGCGCCCGCGTCTGCGCGGGCGCGGCGTGATCAGCCATAAGCGGCCATAGCAGCCATGCCGGAACAAGGGCGCCGCCCGAGGGCAGCGCCGATGATGAGCAAATCTAGCGCAATGCAGTCTGAATCTTTCAAGCCCGGCTCCGGCCAGCCTGACGCGGCCACCCCGGGGGCGGCTGCGGCACAAGGCCGGCAGGAACACGAGCGGATGGAGAATTATCGCACGCAGATCGTTTTCGATCTGTCCGAGCTGCCCGAGGCCGAGTGGGACACCCTGGTGGCGGCCCAGCCCGGGGCCACGCCGTTCCTGCGCCACGCCTTCCTGCACGCCATGCATGCCAGCGGCAGCGCCTGCGACGAGACCGGCTGGAGCCCGCGCTACCTGACGCTATGGGCGCCGCGCGCCGAGGGTGGCGAGCGCCTGGCGGCGGCCATGCCGCTGTACGCGAAATCGCACTCTTATGGGGAATACGTGTTCGACTGGGCCTGGGCCAACGCCTACGCGCAGCATCGCCTGCCCTACTACCCAAAGCTGCTGTCCGCGATTCCCTTCACGCCCGTGCAGGGGGCGCGGCTGCTGGCCGAGGACGAAGACGCGCGCCGCTGCCTGCTGCAATGTGCGCTGGCGGTGGCGGAACAAAGCCAGCTGTCCTCCCTGCACGTGTTGTTTCCCGACGAGCACGAGGCCGCGCTGATGGAAGACGCCGGCATGCTGATGCGCCACGGCGTGCAGTTCCACTGGACCAACCCGGGCTACGAGAGCTTCGAAGCGTTCCTGGCCACGCTCTCGCAAAAGAAACGCAAGAACATCCGCGCCGAACGGCGCCGCGTGGCCGACGCCGGCATCACCTTCCGCCAGTTGCGCGGGCCCGAGATCGACGAGGCGCACTGGCGCTTTTTCAACCGCTGCTACCGGCAAACGTACCGCGAGCATCATTCCACGCCCTACCTGAACCTGGACTTCTTCCAGCGCATCGGCGCCGCCATGCCGGAGAACCTGCTGCTGGTGGTCGCCGAGCGTGCCGGCCAGCCGATTGCCGCGTCCCTGGTGGTCTATGACGACAACCCCGCGCGCAGCACCCTGTTCGGGCGCTACTGGGGCGCGCTCGAGCACCACCCCTGCCTGCATTTCGAGACGGCTTACTACCAGCCGCTGGAATTTTGCATAGCCCAGGGCATCCGCACCTTCGAAGGCGGCGCCCAGGGCGAGCACAAGATGGCGCGGGGCTTCCTGCCAGTGGCGACCCGCTCCGCGCACTGGCTGGCGCACCCGGCCTTTGCCGATGCCGTGGAGCGTTTCCTGGTGCGCGAGCGCCAGGGCATCGATGCCTACCTGGACGAGCTCAACGACCGCACGCCGTTTGCACGCAGCTAGGGCGGCCTGCCCGGCGCGTGTCTAGCGCCACATGCGCCGCAGCGTGTTGTCGCCCAGCATGTAGTGGTGGAACAGCGCCGCGATGGCGTGCAGCCCGATCACCGTGTAGAAGGCGGTGCCCAGTGTGCCGTGGACATCCTCGAGGATCTCTTTCAGGTCCTTGCTTTGCGCCACCAGCGCGGGCAGCTCGATGCCAAGGCCTGGCACCGTCAGCAGGTGGCCGCCGGCGTTGAGGGCCAGCAGGCCCAGTACGGGCTGCACGAAAATGAACAGATAGAGCACAAGGTGCATGGCACTGCCAAGCAGCTGCATCCAGCGCGGACCGGGCTCGGGCGCCGGCGCGCCGCGCGCGAGGCGCCACAACAGGCGCGGCACCGCCAGGGCGAGCACCAGCGCGCCAGCCCATGTGTGCACCGACATCGACAACGCCCGGGAAGCGCTGCCCTTGGGCAGAAAGCCCTTGAGCTCGATCGCGGCATACGCGGAGGCGATCAGCAGGAACACTGCCCAGTGGAAGAACACCGCCGGGCCGGAATACCGTGCCAGGGTGGACGGCGTCGAAAAGGTAGCGGACATGGGGAATTGGCAGTTTGCCTGCCGAGTTGTTCTGTGATTGAAGCTTAACCCACCGGCTTTATGGCGTCTTTGGTTTCCATCAAGCCTGGCGCAACAAAAAACCCCGCCGCAGCGGGGTTCATTCAGCCTCGGTTCAGCCTCGCGCCGGAATCCGGCACGACTGACCGTGGATGCCGATGCTCACTTGGTGTAGTTCGCCACGCCGTCGGTGATTTCCTTGTGGGCTTCTTCAATGCCGGCCCAGCCTTCCACCTTGACCCACTTGCCTGCCTCGAGTGCCTTGTAGTTCTCAAAGAAGTGCTTGATCTGGTCCAGCAGGTTCTGCGGCACGTCCGACAAGCCCTTCATGAAGGCGGTGGCGGGCGACAGCTTGTCCAGCGGCACGGCGACCAGCTTGGCATCGACGCCCGACTCGTCGGTCATCTTGAGCATGCCCAGCGCGCGGCAGCGCACCACCGCGCCGGCCAGGATCGGGAACGGCGAGAGCACCAGCACGTCGACGGGGTCGCCGTCGCCCGACAGGGTCTGGGGAATGAAGCCGTAGTTGGCCGGGTAGCGCATGCCGGTGCCGATGAAACGATCGACGAAGAGCAGGCCGGTTTCCTTGTCGGCTTCGTACTTCACAGGATCGCTCTGGGCGGAGATTTCGATGATGACGTTGAAATCGTTCGGGATGTCCTTGCCGGGGGAAACGAGGTTGAAGCTCATGCTTGCTCTCCAGATGCCTGTGTTTGAGGATGGCGGGCATTATAGCGTTTCGAAGCTGACCCAGGCCTGACGCGCGCGTGCCTTGCGCGTCTCGCGCCGTGAGTGATAATGGCGGATTGTCCGCAAGCCGCATCGACAGGCGCACTGCCAGCCACAACCTGGCAGTCGCATCCAGCCGGAGCCATCCAATGCACGCCCAGCACTTCGTTGCCAACCGCCTGATCGCGCCGGACTCCGGCTTGCGCATCAAGGTATTCGACCCATCCAGCGGCGAGCCTTTCGCCGAAATCGCCCGCGGCAACGCGGTCGACATCAACGTGGCCGTGCACGCCGCGCGCCAGGCCGCCGACGGCGCCTGGGGCGCGATGGCGCCCGCCGAGCGCTCCCGCCTGCTTAACCGCGTGGCGCTGACGCTGATCGAGCACGAGGCCGAGCTCGCCGCGCTGGAAGCGCGCGATACCGGCAAGCCCCTGCGCCAGGCCACCGCCGACGCGCGCGCCGTGGCGCGCTACTTCGAGTTCTACGCCGGCGCGGTCGACAAGCTGCACGGCCAGACCATCCCCTACCAGCCCGGCTTTACCGTGCTGACCGTGCGCGAGCCGCACGGCGTGACCGGCCACATCATCCCGTGGAACTACCCGCTGCAGATCTTCGGGCGCAGCGTGGGCGCGGCGCTGGCCACGGGCAATGCCTGCGTGGTCAAGCCCGCCGAAGACGCCTGCCTGTCGCTGCTGCGCGTGGCGGAGCTGGCGGCCGAAGCCGGCCTGCCCGAGGGCGCGCTGAACATTGTCACCGGCTACGGCCATGAAGCCGGCGCCGCGCTGGCGCGCCACACCGGCATCAACCACATCTCCTTCACCGGCTCGCCGCAGACCGGCAAGCTGATCGCGCAGATGGCGGCCGAAAACCACGTGCCGGTCACGCTGGAGCTCGGCGGCAAATCGCCCCAGATCGTCTTTGCCGATGCCGACATCGACGCGCTGGTGCCAGTCATTGTCAACGGCATCGTGCAAAACGCAGGCCAGACCTGCTCGGCCGGCAGCCGCGTGCTGGTGGAACGCCCGCTTTACAACGCCGTGCTCGACCGCCTGGCCACGGTGTTCGAGTCCTTGCGCGTCGGGCCATCGGAGCTGGACCTGGAATGCGGCCCGCTGATCAACCGCAAGCAGCAGCAGCGCGTCTGGGATTTCGTCTCCGATGCGCAGCACGCCGGCATTACCGCCATGGCGCAAGGCCAGATCGTGGCGCAAGCGCCGGAGTCCGGCTATTACCAGGTGCCGATGCTGTTCCGCGACGTGCCGCCCACGCACCGGCTGGCGCAGGAGGAAGTGTTTGGCCCGCTGCTGGCCGCCACGCCGTTCGACACCGAGGCAGAAGCCGTCGCGCTTGCCAACGGCACGCCCTATGGCCTGGTCGCCGGCATCTGGACCCGCGATGGCGCGCGCCAGCTGCGCCTGGCGCACAAGCTGCGCGCGGGCCAGGTCTTTATCAACAACTACGGTGCCGGCGGCGGGGTAGAGCTACCTTTTGGCGGCAGCGGGCAGTCCGGCTACGGCCGCGAGAAGGGCTTCGAAGCCCTGTACGGATTCACCACACTGAAAACCATCGCAATTCAACATGGGTAATATCAACTTCCTGTCCGTCGCCTTCGCCATTTTCTTCTTCTGGATGGCGTGGCACGTCAGAAACAAACGCGCCACCAACCCCTCGGCCATGCCGCGCCTGCAGGTCTTCAAGCGCAAATGGGGCGACACCGTGGGGGACCGCGTGCACTGGTGCCTCTACGTGGCGCTGCCCTTCCTGCTCGCGCTGATGATGGTCGCCAACGCACTGCGCGGCCGCGGCCCGTTCGCGCACTAAGAGGCTGTTTCAACATGACGCGAAGCGGTACTGGCTAGGCGCGCAACGACGCCAGGATCTTTTTGACATGGCCTCCAGGGCATTCGCCCAGACATGGCAGACGTGCTTTCCGGCGCCGCATGCGGCAAGCGGCGCCACCCCGCGGTATCGTGCAACCAGAAAAATAGATCCATGTAGATCTACAGATCCAAGAGGAGACAGCATGACAACAACCGCAGTACACTCCGGCGCCGCCGACCCCGCGTTCGAGGATGCCACCTACCGCAAGGTGACCTTGCGCCTGGTGCCGTTCCTTTTGCTTTGCTACGTGGTGGCGTACCTGGACCGCGTCAACGTCGGCTTCGCCAAGCTGCAGATGCTCGGCGACCTGAAGTTCAGCGAGACCATCTACGGCCTCGGCGCGGGCATCTTCTTCATCGGCTACTTCCTGTTCGAAGTGCCCAGCAACGTGATCCTGCACAAGGTCGGCGCGCGGATCTGGATCGCGCGGATCATGATCACCTGGGGCGTGATCTCGGCGGCAATGATGTTCGTCACCACGCCGACCATGTTCTACGTGCTGCGCTTCCTGCTGGGGATCGCCGAGGCCGGCTTCTTCCCCGGCATCATCCTCTACCTGACCTACTGGTACCCGTCGCACCGGCGCGGGCGCACCACCACCTTCTTCATGACCGCGATCGCGCTCTCCGGCGTGATCGGCGGCCCGCTGTCGGGCTGGATGATGCAATCGTTCGACGGCCGCAACGGCTGGTCCGGCTGGCAATGGATGTTCCTGCTCGAAGGCATCCCGTCGGTGCTGGTAGGGCTGGTGGTGCTGGCCTACCTGGACGACCGCATCGTCCACGCCAAGTGGCTGAGCAACGAAGAAAAGGCACTGCTCCAGCGCAATATCGCCGCCGAGGACATGCACAAGGAAGACGCGCCGATCGGCAAGGTGCTGTCCAGCCCGCGCGTGTGGCTGATGAGCGCGATCTACTTCAGCTTCGTGATGGGCCTGTACGGCGTCAGCTTCTGGCTGCCCACCATCATCAAGCAGACCGGCGTGAAGAGCCCGCTGGACATCGGCCTGCTCACCGCCATCCCCTACGGCTGCGCGGTGGTCGGCATGGTGCTGGTGGCCTACAGCGCCGACCGCACCCGCGAACGCCGCTGGCATATCGCCGTTCCCGCGCTGCTGGGCGCAGTCGGCCTGGTGTTGTCGGTGCAATGGCACAACAATACCGTGCTGGCACTGCTCGGCCTGACGCTGGCCACCATCGGCATCCTGACCACCCTGCCGCTCTTCTGGAGCCTGCCGACGGCCTTCCTGGCTGGCACAGGCGCGGCCGCGGGGATTGCGCTGATCAATTCGCTGGGGAATCTGGCCGGGTTTATCAGCCCCTACGCCGTAGGCTGGCTAAAGGACCTGACGCAGAGCACGGACTCCGGAATGTACCTGCTGGCGGCGTGCCTGGTGGTGGGTGCGGCGCTGACGCTGTCGGTGCCGGCGCGGATGGTGAACAAGTAGGAGATCGAGGGCCGACGCGACAAGGTACGCCCGCCCTCTCCCCCGGCCCCTCTCCCGCAGGCGGGAGAGGGGAGCCAACCAGCGGCAAGATCAATCCATTGTGGTAGCCGTGTTTCCCGCCCGAAAGGGCGGGAAACACCCAAGGCGATGCGAAGCGAGCCGTGAAGGTGTGCCAAGGCCGTATGGGGCGCCTTCTTTGCCTACTTTCTTGGCAAGACAAGAAAGTAGGTCGCCGCCCCGCATGGGTGGTGAAACAGCAGTTGCAGTTGCAGTTGCAGTCAACCACCCACCACCACCATCAATTCCCCGCATCCTCCCCAAACATCTGCGCCACCGACCCAGCCATCCCAACCGCCCGCTCACCCAGCAAATGCTGCAACGTAGTAAGCAGCTCATCCTCGTTATACGGCTTACCCAAATAAACATTCACCCCGATCTCGGCCGCATAACGCCGATGCTTCTCCGCCGTGCGCGAAGTGATCATCACCAACGGCATATGCGCGGTCCGGCTATCCGCCCGCACATTGCGCGTCAGGTCAAAGCCATCCATATGCGGCATCTCGATGTCGACCAGCATTGCGTCAGGCATCACCTCCTGCAACTGCCGCAACGCGTCCACGCCATCGCGCGCCAGCACCACCTGGTAGCCGGCCCGCGTCAGCAAGCGATGCGTGACCTTGCGCACGGTCAGTGAGTCGTCGACCACCATGACGGTCGGCTGCGTGGCCAGCCCTTGCACCGGAGCCGCGCCGCCTTGCGAGAACTCGGCCACCGCGCCCAGTGTCGGCTGCTGCGGCGGCTGGGGCAGATGCGGCAAGGCGGCAAGCTGCGGACGGGCCAGCTCGCCGCGCTCGCGCACGAAGCGCTGCGCCAGCACCACCGGGTTGTAGATCAGCACGATCTCGCCATCGCCAAGCGTGGTCGCGCCGGCAATGCCCTCGAGGCGTGCCAGGTGCGGGCCGATGTGCTTGACCACCACTTCGCGGTTGCCAATCACTTCGTCCACGTGCACGGCGATGCGCTCGGCGCCGCTGCGCACCACCACCACCGGCGAGTACTTCTTGCCTGCGGCTACCGCCGGCGTTTCCTCCAACAGCGTGCCGAGGTAGTGGAACGGCACGGCACCGCCGGGCGTGTCGAGGCTGCCTTGGTTGTAGGCTTCGAGCAGGCCTTGCGAGCGCAGTTGCTGAACCTGGTCGATCATGCCGCTGGGGATGGCGAAGGGCCGCCCGCCCAGCGTGACCAGCAGCACTTGCGTAATGGCCGTTGTCAGCGGCAGGTGCACGGTAAAGCGGGTGCCCTGCCCGGCTTGCGTGGCCAGCGCGATGCGCCCGCCCAGCGCCACCGTTTCGGCGCGCACCACGTCCATGCCGACACCGCGCCCCGCCAGCTCCGACACCGTATCCGCGGTGCTGAAGCCTGGGGCGAAGATCATCTCGGTGAGGCGGGCATCGCCCGCGTCATCGTCCGGCGCCAGCAGCTCGCGCTCGATGGCGCGCGCGCGGATGCGTGCAAGGTCCAGGCCGCCGCCATCGTCGACGAAGTGCAGCACCACCTCATTGCCTTCCTGCTGCACTTCCAGCGTGAGCGCGCCGGTGGTGGGCTTGCCTGCCGCGCGGCGCACGTCGGCGGACTCGATGCCGTGCACCACCGCATTGCGGATCAGGTGCTCGATCGGTCCGGCCATGCGGTCCAGCACGGAGCGGTCAACCTCCACGGTGCCGCCCTTGATCAGCAGACGCACTTCCTTGCCGGTCTCGCTGGCGGCCTGGCGCGCCACGCGATACAAACGCTCGGCCAGCGCGTCGAACTGCACCATGCGCGCCTGCATCAGGCTGCGCTGCAAGCCGCGCGTGAGGCGGGCCTGCGCGTCGAGGTCGCCGGCGGCGCGGTCGAAGCCGCGCTGCAGGTTTTGCTCGACGGTGGCCACGTCGTTGACCGACTCGGCCATCATCCGCGTCAGCTCCTGGAAACGCGTGAAGCGATCGAACTCGAGCGGATCGAACTCGACCGTGTGCTGGGCATCGGCGGTGCGCGAGGCCATCTGCGACTCAGCCTGGATCTCGATCTCGCGCAACTGGCCGCGCAAGCGCGCCACATTGTCGTTGAGCTCGCCCAGGTAGCTGCGCATCGCGTCGAGCTCGCTCTCCAGCCGCGCGCGCGTCGCGCCGACTTCGCCGGCATCGGTGATCAGCGTATCGAGGGTGCGGGCCTGCACCCGCACCAGCGCGCGCTGGCGTTCGGCGGCATCGGTGGCGGGGGCCAGCGCAGCGCCCATTGCGGGCATCGGCAGGGATGCCCCGACCGGCCGCATGGGCGCGCTGGGCAGCCACGGCTGTACCGTGGCGCTCGGGGGCACGTCTTGCACAAGCGCAGGTGTGGGTGCGAGTGTGGGCGCAGCCGGAACCGGCGCCTCGTCCGGCGCGCTGTTCTGCCCGGTCATGGCGTTGATCAGCTCGGGATCGTCCACCGGCAGCAGGCGGCCGGCCTGCAGCGCCTCGCTATGCGCGAGGATACGGTCGTACCAGGCGTACAGGCGCACGAACAGGAGCGGCCCGACGCGATCGGCGCGCACGGCGGCATCGAGCAGGGTTTCCATCTCGTGGGCGGCCTGGCCCAGCGCCATGGCGCCAGCCATCCGGGCGCTGCCCTTGAGCGTGTGCAGCGCGCGCAGGATCAGGCCGGCGTGGCTGGCATGCTCGCCATCGCCGCTGGCGGTCTCCCAGCCACGCAGCAGCTTGCCCAGCTCCGGCAGGCTGCCGTGCGCTTCTTCCAGGAAGATCTCGACGAGCGCCGGATCGGGGGCTTGCTCGGCTTGCGCAGCTTGCTCGGCTTGCCCGGCGATCTCGGTGGCTTGCTCGTCCGGCGTATCGGTGACAGCCGGGGCAGCTTGTGCTTGCACCGCATGCAGTGGCGTGACGGTGGCATCGTGCAGCATGCTGGCATTGGCCGCGCCGGGCGGCTTGCCGAACAGCAGCGCAACCGGCGCGTCCTCGGCCTCGGCCAGCAGCTCCACCGCCGGCAGCGCCAGGCGCGGACGCACCATGGCGCGCTCGCCAAGCTCCAGCAGGCTGCGGCAGAGCGTGTCATCGGCGGCAGGCCAGATGCCCGCGGCAAACTGGTGCAGCATGCCGCGCACGCGCTCCACCGCCTGCTCCAGCAAGCGGAAGTCGCCCGGGTGCATCGCCACCGGGTGCGCGCCGAGCTGCAGCATCAGCCGCTCAAGCGCCTCGGCAATGGCGCGTACCGGCTCCAGGCCGACCGTGGAAGCGCTGCCTTGCAAGGTATGCGCGACACGCAGCGCCAGCTCGCTCGGGCAGGGACGGCCCTCGTGGCGCCACTCGGAAAGATCGGTGGCGAATTGGCGGATGAGGTCGTCGGCTTCCTGCAGGTAGACGTTGTAAAGCGGCAGGCTGATGCGCACCGGGCCGATCAGCTTGAAGTTGTCGTTTTCCTCGGCTGGCGTGCTGGCAAAGCGGAAAGGAATGACCTTGGCATCCCCGGCCGCGGTGTTGTCTGCGTTGGCTTCGGCTTCCGCCGCGGCCGGGTGCCCTGCATCCTGCACCGGGGGCTGGATCCCTGGCATGGGTTCCAGCTCCGTCCCCGATTTTGCATCCAGCACCTGCTCGTCCTCGGGCTGCGTCACCACCAGCTCAAGCCCGGCCGCGTGCACAGGCGCGGTCACCGCTTCGGCGATGTGCTCCGGCTCGGGCTGCTCACCCGCGCGCACAGATTGCGCCGCGGCCAGCAGGCCCGTGGCGTCGTGCCCGGCATGGGCGTCGCCGCGCAGTGCGTTCACCCAACCGGACAACTCATCGTGGGCACGCAGCAGCAAGTCCAGCAGGACCGGCGCCGGGGCGCGGGCCTCGGCAATCCAAAGGTTCATCACCTGCTCGATTGCCCAGGCCGCTTCGCCATAGCGATGCAGGCCGACCATCCGGCTGGAACCCTTGAGCGTATGAAAGGCGCGGCGCAGCCGGCTGACGGTATCGGCATCCGCCAGCGCGCAGAGGCCGCCGCCGAGATCGCTGGCAACCTCGCCCAGCACCTCGACCGCTTCGGTCAGGAAGATATCCAGCAGTTCCGCATCGATGGCGGCGGTGTCGGCCGCGGCGGGCATGGCCGCCGCGGGCGCGGGCGTGCCGGGCGCGTTGGCCGGCAGCGCCTCGGCCAGCGCCACCACCAGGCGCTCGGCCGCGCCGTGGGAGCCGGCAAGCCAGGCATTGAGCTGCGTCGTGGCTTCGCCGGCCTGGCGACGCAGGCCGGCTGCGTCGTCGATGGCGGCCTGCTCGTTCATCGCCTGCAGCGCGGCGCGTAGCGCCTTCACTTCGGGCGCGTCGGCGGCGGCCGGATGGCGCATCGCATCGTTGGCCGCCGCGCGCGCCCTGGCTAGCAGCGTCGCGTGGGAAACCGCGCCGGCCTGCTCGTCCTGCGCGGCATCGTCGACGGCATCGGCATGCCTGTCCGCCGATGCGGCACGGCCAAATGCCAGCGCATCGATAAAGGCATGCACAACACCCAGCTCACCGGCAATCGCGGCAAGGCGGCCAGCGCGCTCGCTCACCGCGTCGGCAGCGCTTGCCGTGTCGCCCGCAACCTGCGTGGCGCGGGCCCCGGCAAGCCATTCCAGCGCAGGCATCACTCGCTCCAGCGCCGCCGCTACCGCAAGCGCATCGGCCTGTAGTACTTCCGGCAGCGCACCGGCCTCGCGCAAGCCTGCCAGCGTGCTGGCGAGTGCCGCGAACGCGCGTTCGGCGTCGCGCAGATGCGCGCCGGCTTCGGCGCGGGCGGCATCGCGGTCATAGGCATCGAGCCAGGATTCACCGCTGTCGAGGTGGCCGCGCAGTTGCGCGACTGCCGCCTCGCGCAGGCGTTGGGTGCGCGCCTGGTCCACCATCTGCGCGAGCCAGCGCGGCGCTTGCGCAGCGGGCTCGCCACGCTCATGCGCGCCAAGGTACAAGGTCAGTTCATCGCAACGCCGCGCGAACTCGGCCGCCGCCGCGTGCCCGGTGCTGCCATGCACGCGCCATGGCAGCGCCAGTGCCCGCCCCAGGAACAAGGCAATGGCACTGGCGCCAAAGGGATCATCGGCACCGGGTCTGACCTGCAGCGCGGCATCCAGGCAGCGCAGCAGCGCCGGCTGGGCCAGCGGCTGCGCGGCTTCGGCCAGCACGGCGAGCGCGTTATGCCATTCGCCGCGATCCGGGCCAGCGGCAGCGGCCCGCTCGAGCGCGGTGGCCGCCTGCTGCAGGTTGCGGGTGTCGATCGGGTCGAGCCAGCCGTAATAGCGCACGCGGAAGTCGGCATGCACGGTGGCATGCGCCGCATCGATGCGGAAGGCTTGCAGGCATTCGCGAATGGCGGAGCGCAGCACCAGCACGGGCGCGCTCTGCGGTTCGTTCGCGGGCGGCGTGCCGCTGGTGGTGACCAGCAGGTACACGGCGTCGTTGAGCAAGGCTTGCGGCACCCGCACCTGGCCTTGCAGGTACTGGCGCAGCAGCAGGTGGGCACGCCCCGCCAGCCGCTTGGCCAGCAGGTCCGAGGGCAGCAGGCCGTGGGCCAGCGCGCCGAACACCAACGCCAGCACATGCCACACGCCGCGGTCCGGATGGTCGGTGGCGCGGCGCAGTTCCTGCTCGCTCGCGCGTACGTCTTCCAGCGCGGACTCCAGCGGCAGATAGGCCTCGTGCAACAGGCTCGGCTCGGCGCATGGCACCGGCAGGCGCAGCGCCTTGAGCAACGCCGCCTCGAAGCGCTGGCGCGCGCGCGTGACCGTGGAGGCCATGCGCATCGGCAACAAGATGCCGGGCAGCATCTGCAGCTCGTCCACCCACAGGTCGGCAGGGTGCACGCGGTCTTCGCCAAGACGGCCCAGCACATCGGCATAGGAACAGAACAGCCGTACCGGATCTTCATCGTCGCCAACCATCAGGTCGTCGACGTACTCGGCCAGCGCTTGCACGCCCAGGCGGAACGCGGCCAGCGTGCGGGCGTCGGCGGGCACGGCGCCGCCATCGATGCCTTCGAGCAGGCGGCGCAGCGCCTGGCAATACGGATCGACCCCGCGCAGGCCAACGATGTGCACCGCGCCGGCGGCCTGGTGCAGGTGCTGGCCGGCCAGGCGCAGCGAAGTGGTGTCGCGCGCGCCCAGCGCCTCGGGCGCCTGCTGCACTTCATCGACGTAATGGCCCAGCTCGGCCGCGGCGTCATCCAGCGCGGCGCGCAGGCTCGGCGCCAGCCAGGCCAGCACGGAAAGATCACGGGCGACCGGCGCCGCAGGCTTGCTGGCCGGGGCGGCCAGCTCGGCGGACAGGTCCGGCGAAGGGATCGGCGCCAGCGGATCCTGCACGGCCGGATCGGTGCCGGCGGCCTCGCGCGAGACAGGGAAATTCAATGACATGACTGCTTCCAATGCGTCCAATGCGGTGGCGCCGGTCCGTGGCCCGCATCCGCGCGGGCTCGCGTTGAACACCAATGCTGACTCGTCAGGCGATCTTGAATCGCAGCACCGAATTGCGCAGCTCTTCGGTCAGCAAAGTCAGCTGGCGCACCGAGAGTGCCGTCTGGCGCGTGCCGGACGAGGTCTGCTCGGTCACCTGCAAGATCCCTTCGATATTGCGCGCCACCGCGGTAGCCAGCCCCGCCTCATGCGAGGTGGTCTGGGAGATCTGCTCGATCAGCTCGGCGAGCTGGCGCGACACGCGGCCGATCTCCACCAGCGCGGCGCCGGCATTGTCCGACAGCTTGGCCCCTTCCACCACGCCCTGCGTGCTGCGCTCCATGGCGTGCACCGCGTCCTGGGTGTCGGTCTGGATGGTGCGGATCAGCGCGCCGATCTGCTTGGTTGCCTCGCCGGAGCGCTCCGCCAGCCGCTGCACTTCTTCGGCCACCACCGAGAAGCCGCGCCCGGCTTCACCGGCCGATGCGGCCTGGATGGCAGCGTTCAGCGCCAGCACGTTGGTCTGCTCGGTAATATCGGAGATCAGTTCGACGATTTCACCGATCTCCTGCGAGGATTCGCCCAGGCGCTTGATGCGCTTGGAGGTGTCCTGGATCTGCTCGCGGATGTCGTTCATGCCGACGATGGCGTTCTGCACCGCGTGCTGGCCCTGCTCGGCCGCGGCCAGCGAGGCGCGCGCCACGTTGGCGGATTCCGCCGCGCCGCGCGAGACCTGCGTGATGCGGTCCGCCATCTCCACCACCGATTCGCCGGTCTGGCGGATCTGGCGCGATTGCTCTTCCGAAGCGGCGACCAGCTCGGTCGAGGTGTCCTGCACCTGCCCCGATGCCTGCGTCACCTCGCCAGCGGTCTGCTGCACGCGGCCGACCAGTTCGCGCAGTTCTTCCACCGTGTAGTTCACCGAGTCGGCGATGGCGCCGGTGATGTCCTCGGTCACGGTGGCTTGTTTGGTCAGGTCACCGTCGGCGATATCCTGCAGCTCGTTCATCAACTGCAAAATCGCCTTCTGGGTCGCGTCGTTGTTGCGCTTTTCATCCAGGCGGCGGGCTTCCGCCTCGCGCTCGCGGGCCTCGGCTTCGAGGGTACGGGCACGCGAGTCGCGCAGGTACAGCGCGGCAAGGCCGGCCAGGAACAGCAGCGTGAGCAAGGCCGAGACGATGGTGGCGCCCAGCGTCAGCGGGCGCATGCGCGCGCCTTGCGCATAAGCGGCCTGCAGCGCGGACAGCTCGCCGCGCAGTGCCTCGTTGTCGTTGAAGATCTGCTGCTGCGCGCGCTTGGCGGCGATCAGGCCGGGCAGGTTCTGCAGGATGGTCTGGGTGGTCTTCTGCACCGCGTCGAAACGTTGCGACAGCTGCTGCAGGTAGCCGCGGGTTTCGGCATCTCCCGCCGCCGACAGCCGCAGCGCTTCGCTGCCGTTCATCAGGCCGTCCAGGGTTTCGCGGAAGGTATTGGTGTCCTTGCCGAGCAGGAACGCGGTTTCCGGGTTGACGCCTTCGCCCGCCAGGAACTCGTTGAGGTTCTTACCCAGTCGCTGCGTCAGCATCACCAACTGCGCGGAGGCAGCCACCTCGCGCGCATTGGCGCCACTTTGCAGCTTGATTGCCGCCACCTGCTCCGCGCTTTCCAGCAGTTCGGGGTTGGAGGCGTTGAAGATCTGCAGCGTCTGGCCGATGGTGGTCAGGGTGGGCTGCTGGGCCAGCACGTCACCGGCGCTCTTCTCGGTGCGCTGCCAGGACTCCATGGCTTTTTCCAGCAGCGGCGCGGCGGCCGCGCCGGTCGCGCGCACGTGCTTCTCATCGCTGCCGTTTTGCAGCGCCTGCAAGTCGCCCGCGAGCTCGCTCTTGGACTGGCGCAGCTGCGTGAACGCCTGCGCGTTGCCCAGCAGCGCCACCGGCACGGCCTTGGCCAGGCGCTGCGAGTGCATCAGCATGTCGCCGGCGATCTCGATCTGCGCCGCGCCGTTGTTGGCTTCGCGGTTATCGAAATACACCGATGCCAGCAGCGCCGCCAGCGACACCACCACGCCGGTGGTCAGCGCGCGCTGCTGGCTGGCAAACGGGATGCGGGACAGCCGGCCCGAGAGCGTCTCGGCCGGGGTGCTTCGCTTGCTGGGCGCGGCTGCGGCGTCTGCCGCCAGTTCGGCGGCACCGGCCGCCGGCGCCTGGCGACCCAGGCTGAACATCTTGAAACCCATAGCACCCTCTGTCCGTTATTTTTTGAATTTGATTTGTCGCCGCACCGTCGCGTCGCCGCATGCTTGCAAGCAGCGCCGCGCGGCGTTCAGGCAGCCTGCCGGCCCACCTGCAGGAAGGCCGGCGACGCCAGCAACCTGCGCACATCGAGCACCTGCCAGTCGCGCCCGTCGCGATCGGCAAAACGCGCGCCCTCCCAGTCCTGCGCCGCCTCCGGCCCCGCCGGCGGCGCATCCGCGGCTTCCACCGGCAACGACAGGTCGCCGGCATGGCGCAGCCCGATCACGCGCGTGGCCAGGATGCCGCAGGCACGCTCCACCTGGCGCGACAGCACCACGATCTTGCTGCCCGGCTGCAGCGCGGTGGCTCCCTCGCCGCAGAACAGGCCGAAATCGATCACGCCCAGCAGGCTGCCGCGCGCGTTCACCAGCCCGGTGTACCAGGACTGCGTGAGCGGCACGCGGCTGGGCTGGCGCATCTCCAGCACCTCACCCGTATCCGGCAACGGCAGGAGCCAGTGCCGCTGTCCCACCTGCAGGCCCAGGAAGCTGTCCACCGCCGGCAGGCTGCGCGCCTCGCGCAGCCTGCGGGCCAGCATGGCCTGGTAGTCCTGCAGCCGGGTCTGGCGGGCACGAAGATCCTGGCGCGGCGCGGTCATGGTCGGGTTCCGGTGAGAAGGCAAGGATGGGCTCGGATGCAAGCGGGCAGGTAACCGGCGCGCCGCTCAGTGCGCCAGCGCAGCGATCTTGGTCAGCAGTTCTTCGCCATCGACCGGCTTGACGACATAGTCGGCCGCGCCCTGGCGCATGCCCCAGATGCGGTCGGTGTCCAGGCCCTTGCTGGTGCACATGATCACGGGGATGTCCTTGAAGCGGTCGTCGCGCTTGATCGCGCGGGTCGCCTGGTAGCCGTTCTGGCCGGGCATCACCACGTCCATCAGGATCAGGTCGAAGGGTTCCTTCTCAAGCCGGGCGAAGGCCTGTTCGCTATTGCCGGCCACCGAGACCTTGAAGCCCTTCTTGCCGAGCAGGTCGGACATGAACAGGGCTTCGGTGGGGGAGTCGTCGACGATAAGGATTTTGCTGATAGTCATGATGATTGGGATTCCTTGGATTGCGCTCAAGCCGGCAAGGGGCTGGCCACGGCAACGGCACGTGGCACGCAGGCGTCTACCGCCTGCAGCAGCGACTCACGGGTAAAAGGCTTGGCGAGATGGTCTTGCGCGCCGACCAGGCGGCCGCGCGAACGGTCGAACACGCCGTCGCGGGAGGACAGCATGATCACCGGGATGGCATGGAACCGGGGGCTTTTCTTGATGAGGGCGCAGGTCTGGTAACCGTCCAGGCGCGGCATCAGGATGTCGCAGAAGATCAGGTCCGGATGCATGTCGCCGACCTTGGCGAGTGCCTCGAAGCCGTCTTCGGCCAGCAGCACCTGGCAGCCGGCCTGGGACAGGAATATCTCGGCGGTGCGGCGGATGGTGCTGGAATCGTCAATGACGAGCACCTTGCGGCGCGCGGGCGCAGCAGTGCCGCTAGCGCCGGCGCCAGCTTCGACCACGCCGCTGACCTCGGCATTGACCCGAATACTTTCTTGTAGTTGAGCGACCCGCATCTCGTTCCCGCGACCGGCGTGCTTCCCTGGCGGAAACGCCGGCATTCACTTGAGAACTTCCGCGCAAGGCAGCCTGGCTGCCCCGACGGACCCCCGAAACAAAACGTTCTAATTCCCGAAAACACGCCGGCCGGATAGGCCCGGTGCCCGGCAAACGGCGGCGCATGGTACCCGCGCCTGCCGCGGTCCACCCCCCAAAGGGTGGATTTTCAAATTTGAAACAGAGTGTGACAAGTCGCCGTGGGGCCGTCAATCCGGAATCTCGGGCGGCCCCCGGCGATCTGTCGCATCGACGCGACGCGCCACGCCGGGCTAAGGCCCCAAGCGGTGTCGTCACGGTCGCGTCATGGTGACGCATGGGCAGATCACGCCATCCAGCCGGTGCTGGCTGGCGACGCGGCAATGCTAGCGTTGCTGTTCAGCAACTCCAGCCATCCTGGAGCAGGTCAGAGCGCCACCATCTCGAAATCTTCCTTGCGCGCGCCACATTCCGGGCAGGTCCAGTTGATGGGCACGTCTTCCCATTTGGTGCCGGGGGCAATGCCGTCTTCGGGCGCGCCGGTAGCTTCGTCGTAAATCCAGCCGCAGATCAGGCACATCCAGGTCTTGTATTCCATAACGGTCCAGTCACTCTCCATTAAAATTCAGGGCCAGATGGTACCGAATCGGCGCCGCCGGCGCCAGCCGGGCTAGCAGGATTCGGGCCAAATACGCCGTGTTCGTGCACGTTACCGCGTAAATGCCTCGCATTTGAGCCTTTTTGCCGGCATCTTCAAGGTAACTTGCTGCCTGTTAGAACGCGTTTCTCCCGCTTTTGATTTCACGCAAAGCCATGTCTCGTAACCAGCAGCTCTTCGACCGCGCACAGCAAACCATTCCGGGCGGCGTCAATTCGCCCGTGCGCGCCTTCCGCTCGGTGGGCGGCACGCCCCGCTTCATCACGCGCGCCGAAGGCGCTTACATGTGGGACGCCGACGGCCAGCGCTATATCGACTATATCGGCTCCTGGGGCCCGATGATCGTCGGCCATGCCCACCCCGAAGTGGTGCGCGCGGTGCAGGAGACCTCGGCCCACAGCTTCTCGTTCGGCGCGCCGACCGAGGCCGAGATCGAGATGGCCGAGGAAATCTGCAAGCTGGTGCCGTCGATCGAGCAGGTGCGCCTGGTTTCCTCCGGCACCGAGGCCACCATGAGCGCGCTGCGCCTGGCGCGCGGCTTCACCAAGCGCGACCTGATCGTGAAGTTCGAGGGCTGCTACCACGGCCACGCCGACAGCCTGCTGGTCAAGGCGGGTTCCGGCCTGCTGACCTTTGCCGATACCACCAAGAACGCGCCCTCCTCGGCCGGCGTGCCCGCCGACGTGACCAAGCACACCATGGTGCTGGAGTACAACAACGTCGAGCAGCTCGAGCAAGCCTTCATCAAGCACGCCGATGAGATCGCCGCGGTGATCGTGGAGCCGGTGGCCGGCAACATGAACCTGGTGCGCGCAAGCGATGCGTTCCTGCAAGCCATGCGCTCGCTGTGCACCAAGCATGGCGCCGTGCTGATCTTCGACGAGGTGATGACCGGCTTCCGCGTAGCGCTGGGCGGCGCGCAGGCGCATTACAGCATCACGCCGGACCTGACCTGCCTGGGCAAGGTGATCGGCGGCGGCATGCCGGCGGCGGCCTTTGGCGGGCGGCGCGACATCATGGCCTGCCTGGCACCGCTGGGCGCCGTGTACCAGGCCGGCACGCTGTCGGGCAACCCGCTGGCGGTGGCGGCCGGGCTGACCACCCTCAAGCTGATCCAGGCACCGGGCTTCCATGATCGCCTTGCCGCGCAAACCCGCAAGCTGGCCGACGGCCTGGCCGCGGCGGCGGCTGATGCCGGCGTGCCGTTCGCGGCGGATGCCATTGGCGGCATGTTCGGCCTGTACTTCCGCGAGGGCGTGCCGGGCAGCTTTGCTGAAGTCACGCAGTGCGATACCGCGCGCTTCAACCGCTTCTTCCACGCCATGCTGGATGCCGGGGTCTATCTGGCGCCGTCCGCCTTTGAGGCTGGCTTCGTCTCGGCGCAGCACGACGACGCGATCGTCGCCAGCACGATCGAAGCCGCCCGCAAGGCCTTCGCGGCATGAGAGCTTGTGTTGTTGCTGGTCTTTGAACTGCAACTGCAGCGGCTTAACTGCCACTTCAAGGTCAAAAGCTGAAAGGCAACTGCAACTGCGGTTTCACCACGCCTGCGGCGCGGCGACCTACTTTTTTGTCTTGCCCAAAAAAGTAGGCAAAAAAGGCGCGCCGGATGGGGCGACACCCCCTCGGGATTTCATGAAAAGAGCGGCCGGGACCCAAACTCGCATCGCCTTAAGGCGATACTCAGACATGGGTCCCTCTTTTCCGCTCTTTTCATGAAATCCCGAGGCGCCCCATACGGCCTTGGCACACCTTCACGGCTCGCTGCGCATCGCCTTGGGTGTTTCCCGCCTCTCAGGCGGGAAACACGGCCGACCCAGTGGGATCAAATCACCATTCGGTGTAGCCGTGATTGCCGCCCCCAGGCGGCAATCACCCGCCCGCGATGCGCAGCGAGCCGTCTGGGTTTTCATCTCCCGTTATGGGGCGCCTCGTCGGCAGGCAAAAAGAGCGGAAAAGAGGGGGCCATGTCTGAGCATCGCCTTAAGGCGATGTGAGTTTGGCCCCCGGCCGCTCTTTTTGCCTGCCGACGAGGAGGCTTTCGCCCCATCCGGGTCGCTTCTTTGCCTACTTTCTTGGCGAGACAAGAAAGTAGGTCGCCTCCCCGCAGGGGAGGTGAAACTGCAGTTGAAGTTGAAACTGCAGTTGAAGTTGACGTTAAGCAGCCGCCCTTAACGCTAAAGACCTGAAAACTCGATAACTCGAACGCCCGCCGGGTCAGCCGAGCAGTTCGGGAACAGCCGCCCCAAGCTGCTCGCAGGCCCGCGCCAGCGCCACCTCCACAGCGGCGCTGGCGGGCGTCATCGGCGCGCGCAGCTCGTTGCGCAGCCATCCCTCACGCGCCAGCATGGCCTTGAGCGGGCCCGGATTGGGCTCGGCGAACAGCAGCTTGATCATCGGCATCACGGCATGGAAAATCCGGCGCGCATGCTCGAGCCGCTGCCCCGCCACCGCCCGCGCGAGCGCCACGAACAGCGCCGGATACAGATGGGCAGAAGCGATGATTGCGCCTGTGCCGCCCAGGCACAGCGTGCCCAGCAACTGGTGATCCTCCCCCGCCAGCACGCTCAAGCGTCCGTCGGCAATGACGGCCTGCGTGCCGTGGTAGTCGCCGCCGCAATCCTTGATGGCGCGGATATTCGGATGCGCGGCCAGCGCCAGGATGGTTTCCGTCTCCAGCTTCACGCCGGTCCGGTAGGGAATGTCGTACAGCACCAGCGGCGCGGGGGCGCTGTCGGCCAGCGTGCGGAAATAATCCAGCAGGCCGGCCTGCGACGGACGGACGTAATATGGCGCGGGCACCAGCAGCCCGGCCAGCGGCCGCCCGGCCAGCCGGCGCACGCGCGCCTGTACCTGCTTCACCTGGCTGCCCGCCACACCCATCATTACCGGCAAGCTACCGGCGCTGGCCAGCACGGTATCCAGAACGGCCAGTTGCTCGGCCTCATCGAGTGCGGCCGCCTCACCGGTGCTGCCGCACACCACGATCCCGGCGATGCCGCAGCCGGCGTAGTGCACCACCAGGCGGGCCAGCTCGGGAAAATCGACCGAACCGCCGGCAAATGGCGTCACCAATGGCAGCCAGATTCCTGAAAAGACGTGTTGTGCCTGCGAATCCTGCTGGGCAGGTTGGGCTTGCTGGGCTTGAGCCTGATCTACGGCTTGCATCGAATCACTCCTGTACGACCGGTCAATAAAAACCGTGCAGAAGCGCGCCGGGTGGCAGATGAGCCCGCGTGGGGCAGTGGGAAAGCCTGAACCTTCAAACCTGGCCTCGCCCCTGTACGCTGGTACGCAGGTGCCGCTCCGTCGCTCATCTGACGGAAGCAGCGCCCCGGTCAGATGAGCGGCTGTTTTTTGGCTTTGGCGCGCGCCGGCACCTGCCGCTGCGAGGCAGGGCAAACAAGTGCGGAAATCGACGAAACAGCGCGCATGGCAGGTTGGGGCTGAATGGGAGCATACCGTGGCAACCACGGCAGAAACGACAATCTACCGGGCTGGCCGGCCTGCCGTCAAGCGCACCCGGGGCGATTCGCTTGCGCCGGCCGGCCCCTGCGCTACACTGGGGACTCCACGAATTCCGGAGTCTTCGATGCGCGCATCCCCTTCCCTGTCACTGTCCTGCGGGCGCTCTGTGCTGCGCTGGCTCATGCTGGCCCTGTGCGCAAGCCTGCTGTCCGCCTGCGGGTACAACGACTTCCAGTCCAAGGACGAGGCTGTCAAGGCGGCCTGGGGCGAGGTGATCAACCAGTACCAGCGCCGCGCCGACCTGATCCCCAACCTGGTCAATACCGTCAAGGGCTATGCCACGCATGAGCGCGAGACGCTGGAAGCCGTGACCAAGGCCCGCGCCGCGGCCACCAGCATCCAGGTCTCGCCCGAGACCCTCAACGACCCCGAAGCCTTCAAGCGCTTCCAGCAAGCCCAGGGCGAGCTGAGCGGCGCGTTGTCGCGCCTGCTGGCGGTGTCGGAGAACTATCCGCAACTCAAGGCCGATGCATCGTTCCGCGACCTGCAATCGCAGCTCGAAGGCACCGAGAACCGCATCACGGTGGCACGCCAGCGCTATATCACCGCGGTGCGCGACTACAACATCCTGGCGCGCAGCTTCCCCACCAACCTGACGGCCATGATCTTCAAGTACCCGGTCAAGCCGTCGTTCACGGTGGAGAACGAGAAGGCCATCTCGGCACCGCCCACGGTGAAGTTCTGACCCCGGACCATACCCATGCGCAATCCCTCTGAGCGCAGTGGCTGGACAGCCGCCATGCTGGCGCTGCTGTTGTGGCTCGGCGCGCTGCTGGCGTCCCCGGCCATGGCCGCGGGCGACGGCTTTGTCGCGGTGCCGCCGCTCACGCAGCGGGTCACCGACCTCACCGGCACGCTCAGCGCCAGCCAGCGCAGCGCGCTGGAAAACGTGCTGGCGGAGTACGAGCAGCAGCGCGGCAGCCAGATCTTCGTGCTGATGGTGCCGACCACCGACCCCGAGCCCATCGACGCCTACAGCATCCGCGTGGCCGACGCCTGGCGCGCCGGGCGCAAGGGCATCGACGACGGCGTGATCTTGCTGATCGCCAAGGACAACCCGCCCGGCCTGCGCAAGATGCGCCTGGAAGTGGGGCGCGGCGTGCAAGGCTCGCTGACCGACGCCATGTCCAAGCGCATCCTGCAGGACGTAATGGCGCCGCACTTCCGCCAGAATGATTTCTATGGCGGCATCGCGGCCGGCGTCTCGGCGATCCAGGCGACCATCGACAAGGAAGCCCTGCCCGGCCCGCAGGCCGGCGCCAAGGCCGCCCAGAGCGGCTCGTGGACCGACTGGCTGCCGGTGCTGTTCCCGCTCGCCATCATCCTGTTCTTCTTCATCTCCGCGGCCCGCCGCTCGGGCGGCTCGCGGATCGTGACGCGCGGGCGCGGCTGGGACGCGGCTGCCGGTGGTCTGGGCGGCACCCTTGGCGGTCTCGGGGGTGGCGGCTGGGGACGTGGCGG
>NZ_LZZU01000061.1:0-67800 GCF_014170355.1 Cupriavidus sp. UME77 | reverse complement strand
AGGTGAATACGCAGCATCGCTGCGAGGGGAAACGGCCGGCGGCCCGTTGCCTTGGTCGGGGCGTGCGGCGCAATCAGCGTCAGAAACTCATCCCAAGGTACCGCGCGCTCCATCTCATCGAGAAACACGCGCTTGCGCGTGCGGCGGTTGCTCAGGTCCAGGCCAAGGTCAGTTTGTTTCATGCACTTATTGTCGCTGGAAAACCCCGCCATGAGCGCCCGGTCTGCGGCGAGTTTTGAACACCATCCTTAGCCTCTTGCTCCCGAACGATGCGCTCAAAAAGATACGCGGCCGCTTAGCGCGCATATTTTCCGACGACGCTTTGGGCGCCCAGCGCATGGCCTTTCAGCGCCTGCATCAGTTCGTCCCTGTTCAAGCCGGGCGGCAGCGCGGTTGGCGCAAGGTCTGTGGCGATGACGGTCAACACATAATGGTGCGGCGCATCACCAACCGGCGGACAAGGACCTCGATAAATCGGCTCGCCCCGGACATTCTTGCCAACGGTGACGCCATGGCCATCGGCCTGGCCCTCGCCTTCCTTCAACTGACCGCGATCGGCGGCGATGTTATAGGCAACCCAATGCGAATTGCCTAGCCCCATATTGCCGTCGGGATCCAGTAACAGCACCGCCATGGACTTGGTGCCGGCCGGGAGATTCGACCACGACACCTGCGGCGACACGCCTTTACCGCCGCAATCGGACGTATTGTTGCCATACAGCGTAGGGATCGTCGCCCCATCCGCGAACGAAGTGGACGACACTTGCATGGCCGCCGCATATGCCGTGCCAATGCAGCCCAGAACCAGTGCGCCAGCCAGCGGCGCGAAGCGTGTTCTCATGCAATTCATTTGTGTCTCGCTCCGATGGAATGAGTGGAATGTATTCGGCACACGCAAAGGAAGGTGCGCTTATACCGCGTATACCCTCTGGCATTCACGATTGCCCGGACTTAATATGGGCTTGATCGTGCTCAAGGCTGTTACTTAGTACGGACGATGTCATTGGATATAACGTTAAAAATATAACGACTAACGGAGACGTCCATGCAAGATTATCAAAGCCTTGTGTTCATGTGCGCAATTGGCTTGGTGTGCCTCTATGTCTTGCTCGGCACACTCTCCCAATCGCTCGCGATCAAATACGGTGCGCCCGCCATCGTTTCCGTCCTGATGGTGGCGTTCTCGGTCTCGCCGTGGCACGTGGCGGGGTAAACCAGAACCACAACCACAATCGCCAGCGGCCGCGGAGGCCTTGATGCGCCGAGTGGCCGTTAAGTGCGTTCTAGCGGGAATCACCGCATTGCTGGCCGCGCCCGGTGTGGCGCTTGCGCAGCCTGCCCAAGCTTTTACCACCGCGCCCGTCAACCTGCGTGCCGGGCCCGCACCGGATTACCCGGTGGTGGCGCAGCTGTCCGGCGGCGTGCCGGTCACCGTGATGGGGTGCGTCAGCCAGTACACATGGTGCGACGTGGCGCTGCCTAACCTGCGTGGCTGGGTCTATGCCGGGCAGCTTGGTTATCCCTATCAGGGCGGCAGTGTTCCGGTGCTGAACTACGGTACCGTGGTCGGCCTTCCCATCATCACGTTCTCCATCGGCTCCTACTGGGGCAACTACTATCGTGGACGGCCTTGGTACCACGACCAGGGACGCTGGGCGCATCGCCCGCCCTATGGGCCGGGGCCGGGCTATCCGCCAGTACATGTGCGCCCGCCTGGTGGCTATCCGCCCGGCCGGCCGCCGGGTCATGCAAGCGGAGGCAGCCATGGTGGTGGTGGTCACGGTGGGGGTGGTCACGGTGGGGGTGGTCACGGTGGTGGCGGTGGTCACGGTGGTGGTAGCGGTCACGGCGGTGGAGGCGGCGGCAGCCATGGTGGCCACGGCGGTCGATAGCAGCGCGCCCAAACGGCGCTCGCGACGCACACTGGCAAACGGGTTCAGCCAGCCTGGAAATTTTGGCCATTGCCGGGCACGCCGGCGTGGCCCAGAATTTCGCGCACCCCTGTCCATACGGACGGCTGCGATTCATACAAGAAAACCAGGAGACCACCATGCGCGACTACGCCGAGGCCATCGCCGGCTTTTCCTATGAGGCATCGATCTCGGAGCGCCTGAGCGGCAAGCTCGATGCCATCAACGCCTGCGTCGAATGCTGCGACCGCCATGCACTGCCAGGGCGCATCGCGCTGTTCTGGGAGAGCCGCGATGGCACCAGCGAGACCTATACCTTCAGCCAGTTGCAGAAGCTCTCCGCGCAGTTCGCCAGCTTTCTCGCGGCGCAGGGCATCGGCCCCGGCGACCGTGTGGCTGGCCTGCTGCCGCGCACGCCCGAGCTGCTTGCCACCATCCTCGGCACCTGGCGCGCGGGCGCGGTCTACCAGCCATTGTTCACAGCCTTTGGCCCCAAGGCCATCGAGCATCGCCTGCAAACCTCCGGCGCCCGGCTCGTGGTCACCGACGGCGCCAATCGCGCCAAGCTCGATGAGGTGGAGAACTGCCCCGACGTACTCACCGTTGGCGGCGCCAAAGGCCGCGGCATCGCGCGCGGAGACTTCAGTTTCTGGGCCGAGCTTGACCGCCAGCCGGCCCGGTTCGATCCTGTCATGCGCAGCGGCGACGATCCGTTCCTGATGATGTTCACCTCCGGCACCACCGGCCCCGCCAAACCGCTGCTGGTGCCGCTCAAGGCCGTGGCTGCGTTCGCGGGCTATATGCGCGACGCGGTCGACCTGCGCCCGGAGGATGCCTTCTGGAACCTCGCCGATCCTGGCTGGGCCTATGGCTTGTATTACGCGGTGACCGGGCCTCTGGCCCTGGGGCATCCCACCACGTTCTACGACGGCCCATTCAGCATCGAGAGCACATGCCGGATGATCGACAAGTACGGCATCACCAACCTGGCCGGCTCACCCACCGCCTATCGCCTGCTGATCGCGGCGGGGCAGGCCGTGGCCGGCCCGCTGCGCGGCAAGCTGCGCGCGGTCAGCAGCGCGGGCGAGCCACTCAACCCGGAAGTGATCCGCTGGTTCGCCGACCAGCTCGGCGTCACCATCCACGACCACTACGGCCAGACCGAGCTCGGCATGGTGCTGTGCAATCACCACGCGCTGCGCCATCCTGTGCACCTGGGCGCGGCGGGCTTCGCTAGCCCGGGCCATCGCGTGGTGGTGCTGGACGACGACGCACGCGAGTTGCCGGCCGGCCAGCCTGGCACGCTCGCGCTGGATATGTCCAAATCGCCGATGGCCTGGTTCGCCGGCTACCATGGCACGCCCACCGGCGCCTTCGTCGGCCAGTACTACCTGAGCGGCGACACCGCGGAGCTGAACCCCGATGGCAGCATCAGCTTTATCGGCCGCGCCGACGATGTCATCACCACCTCCGGCTACCGCGTCGGCCCGTTCGACGTGGAGAGCGCGCTGATCGAGCATCCGGCGGTGGTCGAGACCGCGGTCATCGGCAAGCCCGATCCCGAACGCACCGAACTGATCAAGGCCTTTGTCGTTCTCGGCCCGCAATACAAGGCGAGCCCGGAGCTGGCCGAAGAACTGCGCCTGCACGTGCGCAATCGCCTTGCGGCCCACGCCTATCCCCGTGAAATCGAGTTCGTGCCCGAGTTGCCGAAGACACCGAGCGGCAAGGTCCAGCGCTTTATCCTGCGCAACCAGGAAGTGGCGCGGCAGCGCGAGGCGCAGGCGTAGCGTTGCCGGCACGGCTGCTGGCGCGGCAACAATGGGGCGCTGCCTGGCAGCGCCCTTTTTCCCTTCTCCCGAGTCCACGTGTGGCCGGAAGCGCTTTTTGACGGGCCGCTAAAGATGTCCAATCTTATCGAACAAGATTGCCAACTCTTTCGTACGGCTTATTGCCCTGCGTTGTCCATACTCCATTCACACCACCACAACACGTTCTCAGGAGAACACCATGAATCGCTTCGAAGGCAAAACCGTACTGGTCACTGGCGGCAACAGTGGCATGGGCCTGGCTACCGCGCAGGCATTCGCCGCCGAGGGCGCGCGCGTGATCGTGACGGGCCGGGACACCGCGACGCTGGAGGCCGCCAAGCCCACGCTGGGTGCCAACGCGCTAGCCATCCAGAATGACGCCGGCACCGTGGCCTCGGCCCGCGCGCTGGCAAAACGCCTCACCGATGAAGGCATCAAGCTCGACGCCGTGTTCATCAACGCGGGCGTCGCCAGGTTCGCACCGCTGTCGGATGTCGAGGAATCGATGTGGGACCAGACCTTCAATACCAACGTGAAGGGTCCCTTCTTCCAGATCCAGGCACTGACGCCGCTGTTCAATCCAGGCGCATCGATCGTGCTCAACGGGTCCATCAATGCGCACATCGGCATGCCGTCATCTGCCGTCTATGCGGCCAGCAAGGCCGGCCTCATCTCGCTGGCCAAGACCCTCTCGGCCGAACTGCTGCCGCGCGGCGTACGCGTCAACGTGCTCAGCCCGGGCCCGGTGACCACGCCGCTCTACGGCAAGCTCGGCATGGACGCCGACTCCCTCGCCAACACCGCCGCCCAGATCAAGAGCCAGATTCCGCTCGGCCGCTTTGGCGAGGCGAAGGAAATCGCGGCAACGGTGCTGCATCTCTCGGCCACCGAGTCGGCGTTCATCGTCGGCACGGAGATCATCGTCGACGGCGGCATGAGCCAGCTGTGAGGCTTGAGCGGGCTCAACTGACTTAACTGACTTAGCTGACCTGGCATCAGCAAGGAGCACTGAACACCATGAGCGAGAACATCGCCTTTGTCGTCCACCTTCCGGGTAAGCCGGAGCATCGCGACGAACTCGAATCCAGCTTGCTGCAAGTGCTGGAGCAAATGGCCAAGGAGCCGGATTTCGTCAACACCTACCTGCATCGCTCGGTCGAAGACCCCGATACGCTGGTGCTCTACGAGACCTGGGCTTGCAGCCCCGCGTATTTCCAGAAGCATCACTTGAGCCGGCCCTATCGGCAAGCGTATGAGCAGGCATTGCCGAGGCTGCTCAAGCGCGAGCGCACGCTGGAATTCCTCAAGCCGCTGCGCGCGTTTGAAAAGCCGGCGGCATAGGGCCGGAGCGTTGCTTGTGCCGCCTGGCGGGGCGGGCAGGAAGACGGTTATCCGGCGGTGGAGGACTCCGCCGGCTTGCCCGCCGTGTCGCTAGCGCGTTCCCGCAGCCAGGCTACGCGCTCTCGGGCCCAGAGCGCGCCCTGGCTGAGCCGGTAGCCCGCCAGACCCCATGACAGCCGGCAGTTCCTGATCCGGCTGATGACGCTAGGCGACGAGCAATCACGGCTGTTTCGCTTGTTCGTGCTAACGCTCGATGGCGTGCCGGTGGCCATCAACCTGCTTGCTGTGCGCAGCCATTGCGTCGACCTGATCATGAACACCTACGACGCGGCCTATGCGCGGCTTTCGCCCGGCACGGTACTGATCGAGCAGCAGGGCGCCGCTGCGCACGCGTGGCAGGTAGACCAGATCGGGCCTGACCGAGGCTAGCATCTCCCGCCAGGTGGCGGCGACCAAGTTGGCCGCGTCCGGCCCCGGCTCGACCAGCATGTCGTGGGGCGGGTTGTATGCCGGCGCCAATGGCTGCACGAAACGCCAGCACAGCTTGCGATAGCTCACCAGCGGCCAGAGCACTTTGAGCGCGCCGCGCCGGCGCCCGACCACGCAATGCAGTTTGTGGCCTGCCGCGGCAGCGACAACTTCCAGGCTGCTGGCGCAGTAGGCAAAGGCCTGAAAATGCTCGCCTTGCGCCGTGTGCCATAGCGCATCCCATTCCGGCTGCAACGCACGAAACGCAGGGATGTCGCTAATCACCTTGTGCTGCAAGGCATCGTTCGTCATCTGGATTCCGTACGGAGCACGTCGGGAGGATAGACAGGCGCATGTTAGCCGCCGCATGTGGTGCAAAAACGTGCGATTGCCAACAGAGGGGAGAAAAGTCCCTGGAACGGCGGGGGCGGTGGGGTACTACCGAAAACACCCCCACACGGTTGGGTATGCGCATGTCGACCTTGCTGCACAGCAGCAAGCGAGATACTCCGTTTGTTCGGGTATGTCCCTAGGGGCTATCCAAATAGAGGGCTCTAGAATCTGCCCTTGGATGGTGCACTGCGCAAATCGGTGACGCCGCCGCCTTTCCGAATCTCATATTCGACCCGCTTGCCGCGACGGCACATCCCGTGCATGTCGACCCGGCTGCCGGGCGATACACAGGAGAACACGCATGTTCGTTTTTTCGTCCGACCAGTTCGCTGAAGCCCAGAAAGCCCATTTCGCCAACTTGTTCGCGCTGACGAATACGGCTTTCGACGGTTTCCAGAAACTGGCCGAGCTGAACCTGCAAGCCGTGAAGTCGAACCTGGCGGAGAGCCAGGAGAGCGTGCAGGCGGCCTTGTCCGGCGGCGACCTGAAGGATGTCTTCAGCGCACAGGGTAAGTTCGCGCAGCCGGCAGCCGACAAGGCGCTTGCGTATGCCCGCCATGTGTACGAGATTGCCTCGGCCACGCAGGCCGAGCTCACCAAGACGGTGGAGGCGCAATACGAACAGCACAACCGCAGCGTGCAGACCTTCGTCGATACGTTCGTGAAGAATGCGCCGGCCGGATCGGAGGCGATCACCGCCCTGCTGCAGCAGACGGTTGCCGCCGCCAACAACACCTACGAATCGGTGCAGAAGGCCTCGAAGCAAGCAGCTGAAACGGTGAAGTCCAACATCGAAGCATCGACCGCGGCAGCGACTGGCGCAGCCCAGCAAAGCGCACGCCGAGCAGTCAAGGCATCTTGAAGTAAAGCACGCCTGCGCAGCGCGGCCTTCCCGTGCTGCGCGGCAGATTCGCGCATTGCCTTCGGCTACGCCGGGCGGCTCTTAGTGCAGGTGCCCGCCGAACAGCCCTAGCAAGCCGATGATGATCAGGTAGATTGCCACGATGTAGTTCAGCAACCGCGGCATGATCAGGATCAGGATGCCCGCGATCAGCGAGATCAGCGGGCTGGCGTTCGTGATGGCGATCATGATGGATCCCTTTCACAGCAGTGCAGTCCATGCACTGCGATGGACGCGCTGGCACGATGCCGCAGCGCGGCCCGCCAAGCCAGGATCTGGAGCGATCCGGGCTTGACGAGGCTGTCCGCAACAGGCTTATCGCTTGCGCGGACTTGCGCTTGCTCGCGCTTACTTGCCCTTCGGCTTCATCAGGTTTTTCGCCTCTTCGATGTTCTGCTCCGCGCGCTTGGTAATCACGGCCAGCGCCTCGGCCTGCGATTTCTGCGCCATTTCCGCCAGTTCACGCATATTGTTGAACGCCTTCTGCAGGCCCTGCTGAACGAACTCGCCCTGCTTGGCCATGGCCTCGGCCGGGTTGCCGCCGGTGGTCATCTTTTGCGCCGCCGACTGGATCTCCTGCATGGTCTTGCTCAGGATCTCCGTTTGCTTCTGCACCAGTGCCTGCATGCCTTCGTAGGCCACCTTGTTGGCCTCCGTGATGGCTTCGATATCCTTGCGCCGCGCTTCGATTACCGAAGTCATATCGACCCCGGGGAGCTTGTACTGCTCGAGCAACTTGCTGAAATCGGTGAACGGATTGGACGGTGTCGACATGATGCATCTCCTCGCTGGGGGTAGGTGAAGCAGGAAACTGGCCGCGCCGCGATCCGGATGCTTCTGCCCGATCCACTTCTCGACCGCGGGCGCGGTAGCTCAAGTGTAGCGCGTACCGCACGCCGCCAGGAGGGGAATGCGCCACCGTTTGCAGCCGAGCGCTTCGGAATTCACTTCAGGCCGCCCCGGCCCTCACCATGCCTGCACCAGGCCGTTCGAATTCGGCGAACGCTTCCTTGAAAACTATGAACTGGCCCGCACCCGGGGGCCGCCGATACACTCGCCCGCACCACAACCCATTGTCTTGCGGAGACCTCATGCTTCATCAGGCCCTGGCCGGCATCAAGGTGCTGGATTTGTCCCGGATACTGGCCGGCCCATGGTGCACGCAGAACCTGGCCGACCTGGGCGCCGAAGTCACCAAGGTGGAACGCCCCGGTCACGGCGACGATACGCGCGGCTGGGGCCCGCCCTACTTGCACGCGCCCGAAGCCAACGCGGGCGGCGATGACGAGGCTGGCCTCTCCGCCTACTTCATCTGCTGCAACCGCGGCAAGCAATCCGTGGCCATCGACTACGCCACTCCAGAAGGCGCCGCGCAGATCCGGAAACTTGCGCTGCAGGCCGATGTGCTGGTGGAGAACTACAAGGTTGGGACGCTGCGCCGCTACGGCTTGGACTATGCATCGCTCAAGGCGCTCAACCCGCGGCTGGTCTACCTGTCGATCACCGGTTTTGGCCAGAGCGGCCCGATGGCCGACAAGCCCGGCTACGACTATGTGTTCCAGGGCATGGGCGGGCTGATGAGCTACACCGGGCACCCCGACGGCGAGCCTGGCGCCGGCCCGCTGCGCACGGGCGTGGCGGTGGTGGACCTGACCACCGGCATGTATGCCACCTCGGCGGTGCTGGCGGCCTTGCTGCGCCGTCACGCCACTGGCGAAGGCGAATACCTGGATATCGCCCTGCTCGACGTGGCAGTCGCGCTCAATGCCAACCAGGCCTCCAACTACCTGGTGTCCGGCAAGGCGCCGCAACGCAGCGGCAATGCGCATCCCAACTGCGCGCCGTACGAAGTCTTCCGCTGCGCGGATGGCCACCTGATCCTTGCCATCGGCAACGACGCACAGTTCGCGCGCTTCTGCGAAGTGGCCGGCCTCGGCGCGCTGGCAACGGACCCACGCTACGCCAGCAACTCCGGGCGCATCGCCAATCTGCCGGCACTGCGCAAGCTGCTCACCGACGTGTTCCCCACCCGCGACCGGCAAAGCTGGACGCAAGCTTTCGACGCGGCCGGCGTGCCATGGGGCCCGATCCACTCCATGGCAGAAGTGTTCGCGCATCCGCAGGTCGCGCACCGCCAACTGGTGCAGCAAGCCGAGCACCCGGTGCTTGGCCGCGTGCCGATGATCCGCAACCCCATGCTGGCCGGCAGCGGCGCGCAAGCACTGGCGCCGCCGCCGCTGCTCGATGAGCACGGCCGGCGCAACGGCGGCTAGTGCCAGCGCGCACCAACACATAAACAAATCCATCCGGAGACATCGCTTGAACACACGCATCATCGCCACCACCCTGCTCGCTGGCCTGAGCCTTGCCAGCGGCGCGCACGCGTCGGCCTACCCCGACAAGCCTATCAAGCTGATCGTGCCCTACGCGGCCGGCGGCACCACCGACATCATCGCGCGCATCGTCGGCACGCGGCTAGGCGCCGTGCTCAAGCAGCCCGTCGTGGTGGAAAACCGCCCTGGCGCGGGCGGCGCCGTGGGCAGCGCCTATGCAGCCAAGCAGCCTGCGGACGGCTACACGCTGATCATGGAAGTAGAAAGCTCGCACGCGGTCAACCCCAACGTGTACGCCAAGACAGCCTACGACCCCGTCAGGGATTTCGACCCCATCAGCAACCTCGCCGACGTGCCCAACGTGCTGGTGGTCAACCCCGCCTTCCCGGCCAGCGACCTGCCCGCCTTCATCAAGCTGCTCAAGGCCAACCCGGGCAAGTACTCGTTTGGATCTTCGGGCAATGGCGGCCTGAGCCATATGAACGGCGAGCTGTTCATGAACGAGACTGGCACCAGGATGCTCCACGTGCCCTACAAGGGCCTGGGTCCCGCGCTCAACGATGCGGTGGCGGGCCAGATCCAGGTGGTGTTCGACAACATCCCCTCCTCCTCCAGCCTGATCCAGGGCAACCGCCTGCGCCCGCTGGCGGTTGCGGCCAGGCAGCGGCTGAAAGTGCTGCCCAATGTGCCAACCTATGCCGAGGCCGGCCTGCCGGCCATGAACAATCCATCCTGGTTCGGCCTGGGCGCGCCCGCCGGCACACCGGCGGCTATCCTGGACAAGCTCAACGACGCAGTGCGCCAAGTGCTGTCCGATCCCGAGGTCGTCACCGCCATCGAGAAGCAAGGCGCCATTCCGGCACCGATGACGCGCAAGGCATTCGCCGAGCTGATCCGCGGCCAGAACGCGCACTGGAAGAAGGTCGTCGAAGATATCCATTTCGCAAAACTGCAGTGAGACCACGCCATGAGCCAAGCAGATAACAAGCAATACGCCGGCCTCGAGATCAATGCGCTAGGCATCGCCACCCTCACCATCCGCGAGGCGGGCTCGCTCAATATCCTGAGCACGCCGGTCATCGCCGCACTGACCCAGGCCGTGGCCGAGCTCGCGGCCCGGGACGAGGTCCGCGTGCTGATCGTGCAAGGCGCCGGAGAAAAAGGCTTTATCGGCGGCGCCGACATCAAGGAGATGGCCGCCTTGACCCGTGACAGCGCGCAGCGCTTCATCAGTGGCCTGCGCGGCCTGTGCGATGCCCTGCGCCACTTCCCCGTGCCGGTGATCGCGCGCATGCCCGGCTGGTGCCTGGGCGGCGGCCTGGAACTCGCGCTGGCCTGCGACATCCGCGTCGCCGCGGACAACACCCACGTCGGCATGCCCGAGGTCAAGGTCGGCATTCCGTCTGTTATCCACGCCGCGCTGATGCCCCGCCTGATCGGCAACGCCCGCGCCGCATGGATGCTGCTGACCGGAGAGATCTCCGACGCACGCGAAGCGCTGGCCTGGGGCCTGGTGAGCAAGGTGGTGCCGCTGGCCGAACTGGATGCCGAGATCGAACGCCTCGCCACGCTGCTGGCCGGCTTTGGCCCTGCCGTGGTGCGCCAGCAGAAGCGGCTGTTGCGCGAGTGGGAAGAGGCGCCGCTGGAGGTGTCCATCAACAACAGCGTGGCGGAGTTTGGCAGTGCTTTCGAGACCGGGGAGCCGCAGCGGTACATGAACGAGTTCTTGCAGCGCAAGCGGTAAGCGCTACGCGGGAAAAGGGAGCCCTGGGGAGCCAGGACGGACTGTTCGCCGGCAGGAACAGTTTGTTCCGGAAACTCCCTTTTTTGCATTGTCCTTATGAAGCTACATTGACGCCGCTGCGAAGCCCGAGCCCTTGGGGCGTCGCAAATCATAAGGAAATCAACGCAATGAAATCTCGTGCATGGCTGGCGCTGTTGCCGCTCATCCCCGGCGCCGCAATGGCGCAAGGCAGTGTCACGCTTTACGGCGTGGTCGATGCCGGCATCGAATACCTGAGCCACGTGCCCAACGCCACCGGCGGCAGCGACTCCACGGTGCGCATGTCCACCGGCAACCTCTCTACCTCCCGCTTCGGCCTGCGTGGCACGGAAGACCTGGGCAACGGCCTCAAAGGCGTATTCGTACTGGAGAATGGCTTCGACCTTGACACGGGCAAGGTCAACCAGGGCGGCCGTCTGTTCGGCCGCCAGGCCTTCGCCGGCCTGCAGGCCCGGTACGGCACGCTGACCCTCGGCCGTCAACAGACGCTGCTTTACGATCTCTCGTCGGCGTTCGACCCAATGGTCATCTCGACCCGCTACTCCCTGCTGATGCACGACAAATGGATGTCCGGCCGCGCCGACAACGCCATCAAGTTCACCGGCACCACTGGCGGCATCTACTACGGCCTGCTCTACAGCACCGGCTACGACAGCACCGCCGGCGGCGAAATCGCAGGCGCATCCAAGGCGGGACGGGAATGGAGCGCCAGCGTGGGCTACACCAACGGCCCCCTGTCCACGCGCATGGCCTACGACGAAGTCCGCGGCAACACGGTCACGCTGCAGGACAACCGCGAGCGCCGTGCCGCCGTGGCCGCGGCCTATGCCATCTCGTCGGTCAAGGTGCTGGCGGGCTACCGCTACTACCGTGGCGACTTCACCACCAGCTCCCTGCGCACCAACCTCTACTGGGCCGGCTTGCAGTACCAGGCCACGCCAGGCATTTCGCTGACCGGCGCCGCGTACTACACCGACGTGCGCAACTCGTCGGCCGATCCGCTGAGCTTTGTGTTATCCGGCACCTACGCGCTGTCCAAGCGGACCGATCTCTACACGATCCTCGCTTACGCGAAGAACCGCGATGGGTCTGCAATGGGATTGTCCGGGTTCGGGCCGTCGCTGAATGCCAATGCGACAACGCTGGTGAATACCACGGAACAAGTCGGCGCCGGGCAGAGCCAGGTGGGTGCGATTGTGGGCATGCGGCATCGGTTCTGAGCCGTTTTTCCCGGCTTTTGAGCCCGGCGCGACTTCGACAAGAGCCAGGGCCAGCGGGGCGCAGCCAATGTTGCCGCTGGCCAAGGGACACAGCGGCCAGCCTGAGGCCGCCAGCCACGAACTAGCGCGGTGTGACCGTGACCCTTTCCTCGCTGCGCGTATGGCGCGCGACCTCGCCCGCCTCCAGGCGCAGCGGCTTGCGGCCAAAGCTCGTATAGAGGGCGAGCTGGTCGCTGTAGTGCGGTGAGCGAGTGCCATCCGGCGCGACGAACCCGCTCTGCCCCGGCGCCACCACATCCCATGCCTGCGCCTTGCCGGCAGCCGCGGCACTGCCGAACACGATCAGGTCATTCTCCGTCCCGCGGTTCTGGTACTCCGGCACGCGAATGGCTTCGGCCGCATCCGCCTGCGGAATGCCAAAGAAGTTGTTCGCGCGGAAGGTGAGCATCACGGCTGGCGGTTGCCAGCGGGCGATATCGTCCCCGTACTTGGCTGACAGCGATGTCCAGGTGTCGCCCAGTGCGGCGCGAATGACATCGTCTGGCGCAGCGCCGCCAAACAGGTCCACGCGCTGGGGAATGGCCGAGCGAGATCCCAGCAACGCCTCGTAAAGAACCTTGCTGCCCGTGCTGAGGTTCAGCGAGCCGGTGGGGCCATCCTGCGTCGTCTCGTAGCCGCTGGCCATGTACCACTTGTCGAACGGCGCTGGAACCGCCTTGACGACGGTCCTTGCCAGCATCGACGTGAGCCAGGCGTTCATGATGGCCGAGCCGGGCTGGGCGTACTTTCCTGTGTCGCGCGGGTCGTCGTTGAGGCCGTTCCAGCCTGCCAGCGTATCGGCAAGGCGGCGGCGCGGATCATCGGCAGGCAGCGCCGCGGCGGCATTGCGGATGAACGGCAGGAAGTGCCGCACGTTCAGGTCCGAGCGGCTGGTGTCCTTCAGGATCTGCCAGGCATCGTCACTGTCGAGCGTCGCGTGCGCCTCGATGCGATGCTGGATTTCGACATTGCGGTCCGCCGCGCCCCACAGGAAGGCAAAAAGATCAGAGGCCGGGTAGCCCTGCTCAGGCGAGTTGTTCCAGTTGGCGATATAGCCGGAGCGCGGGTTGTAGACCTGCGGGTTGGTGGAGAACGGCAGCACGCCGCGCCAGTCCCATTCCCCGGTACCGGGCACGGGCAGGCGCGGGTCGTGGCCCGTGCGGCGATGTGGATAGGCGCCGGTGTGTGCGTATCCGATATTGCCCTGGCGGTCCGCGTAGTACCAATTGATGGTCAGGGCCTGTCGTGCGGCCTGGGCTGTCCAACTCTTCCAGTCATGCGCCTGCGCCTGATGGGTCCACGCCAGGAGCGATTGGACTTCCTTACCGCTCCAAGCGCGTGCCTTGGCATAGGCAGTGTGCGTGGCGTCGTCCCGCTGCATGACGATGCCGTGCACGGTGCGGTAGACGTCGAGTGTCACGGGCGCGCCATCCTTGACGTGGATGATCTCGGCGCGCTTTTGCATCTGCACCCACTTGCCGTTGTGCCAGTAGAAGTCAGGCCGAGCGGGGTCGACGCGCTCGGCGAACATGTCGATGTCGTCGCCAAAGCCGGCAGTCGATCCCCATGAGATCGTGCCGTTGTGGCCAAACAGGATGCAAGGGTAGGCAAACGGCGTATTGCCGACGATATCGAAGCCCGCGCCATGCAGGCCGATACCGTAGGTGTAACCCGGGTTAAACCAGCCAAACTGTGGCCCGTTGAGCATGATCGCCTTGGCGCCGCGCGCACGCTGCTTGCCGATCACCCACATATTGCTGGTGGTCGGGAAGCCGGCAGGGCCGTTGGCGCCGCTCTGCGCATACTGGGCCAACACGGTGTCGCGGTTGGCCTGCGTGTCGAGCGCGAGCAGCATGCCGTCGTCGCCGCGCGCGGGCCGCTCCGCCATCGGCGGCGGTCCGTCGTAGCGTGGCAAAGCGTAGGCAAGTTCGCCGGTGCCTGCCGGGGCGCCGAGCCGTATCGGATAAGTACGCTCGCCGGCCGCGATGGTGGTGACCGCCTTTGGATTGACGAGCCACTTCAACTGCGTGAACAGATCCATGCCACGCGCTTCACCATACCGGTCTTTCAGGGCAGTCAACAACGCCAGGTTGTCCACCTCGCTGGTGCTGTCGGAGAAGCGGTTCGCCATGGTACCGACGAACACCATCGCCACGTCGAATGCGCTCCAGTCTGACGGCTTGAAGCCCGCATCGTTGAACTGCTTTGGCATCAAGGTGTCAGGCCGCGCACGGACCTGCGCGATCCACGCATTCATCCCGGCGGCATAGCCATCGAGGATGTCGCGCTCCCTCTGCGGCAAGGCCGCGATTTGTTGCTCGATCGCCGCGGGCCAGTAGTTGCCGCGCGTTGCCAGGTCGAACTTGACGAACTTCTCGCCCAGCACCTCAGCCACCGTGCCTTGCGTGCTGCGCTTTGCCATCTCCATCTGGAACAGCCGGTCTTGCGCGACGGCATAGGCATAGCCATAGAAGAGCTTGTAGGCGGTATCCGCGTAGATATGCGGCACGCCATACTCGTCCCGCTTGATCACGACCTGCTGCGCAGCATGGGACGAAGCCGCATGCGCCGTCGCAAGACCAATTGGAATATCCGCGATGCCGCCGAGGGCGAGGATGACGGCGGTCGATGCAATGCGGGCAAGGCGGGGGCGCAGGGTCATGATGTCTCCGGGGTCTTTTTTCTTTATGGCGCCGGCACATCCTAAAATAAACCGACCGGTTGGTCAATTAATAAAGGCGCGTCTGCCCCTGCAACAACTCCCTCCGGTTGTCATTTGTCGTTTGTCATTTTCCGCATGCGGGGGCGGCACCGGAATTCAGCCTGCGCTGACTTCCGTCCGCGGGTAGCTGCCGCCGCCCATGAGCCGGGGCGACAGCATCCTCGGAAGTGGCCGATTGCCCATGCATCGGTGTGGAGTACAGGTAGCAGCGATGTCATTCCCGACTCGCCCGCCCAAGTGTCCACTTGGGCTCCAGAGCGGCGGAAAGACGGTGTCTCTGACCCCTAGGGCAAATTTCTGCCGGGAAGTGAAGGTGTCCTTCCGCGTGCGCCACTGGCGCGCACTGCGTGTCGGCCGATGGCTCGCGTGCGGTTCCTGTCCCGGCCTGCTGCATTGAGCCCAGGGCTGTCCGGCAGGCTGCGGCCGCCCAGGTCATTGTCGCCGCGGCCACCGAAAGCGCCGAGCCTGACTTCCTCGCCCATCCCCCCGACAACATGCTGCGCCTGGGCGGCTCCCGAGGTCGCCGCCAGCGTGGCAATCGCCATCAAGGCAAACGAGTAGATCTTGTTCATGCGAATCTCCTGCGATTCATGTTGTACGGCATACCGCTGCATTGGCGGGCGCAGTCTTTTGGGGCTCGGGGAGCATAGTGCGACGGGCCTCCCTCGGTTGTAATCAATTGTTAGTACCTGGCAGGTGCGGGGCGAAAAGCCACAATGCACGCACCTGCCGTCTGCCTTTCACGTCATTTTCGAGTGGCCGACTCTACAGAATCGCGATGCCGCTGCCGTTAATGGAGACGGCCGTCTACAACAAGCCCTTCGCCCCGAAAGATCTCGCGATCCATGAATTCCAACCGGCCAGACCAGACCCGACCGATTACCTTCCAATGGGCGCTCGCGCTCACCTTCGTGGCCTGGTTTGTCGAGGTGATATTGACCATGTTGCTGCGCCCGGCCTTGCTGCGCAGCGGCATGCAGCCAATGGCCGCCGCCAGCCTGATTCGCGTGGCCTGCTATGGGCTGGTGCTCAGCACGTTGCTGCATGCCAGCGGGCTGAGCTACCGCAAGCTGTTTCACGAGGGCCGGGCCAGCGTGGCGGCCACGCTGGGCGTGCTGGCCCCGCCGATCCTGCTGATGGTGCCGCTGATCCTGCTGCTGGACGGACTGGCCATGGTCGGCATAGAGGCGCTGTTCCCGTTTTCCGCCGACGATGCGCGCATGATCACGGAGATGACGAGCGGGGGCATTGGCATCTGGGTGCTGGTGTGCGTGATCGCGCCGTTTGTTGAGGAGATGTTCTTCCGCGGCATCCTGCTGCGCGGCATGCTCCGTCGGTACGCGCGTGCCGATGCCACCGTGTATTCGGCCTTCGTCTTCGGCGTGGCGCACCTGAACATCTACCAGTTCGTGATTGCGTTCGCCATCGGGCTGTTCGCGGCGGCGCTCTATTGCCGCACGCGTTCGCTCTGGCCTGGCATCGTCCTGCACGCGGGCCTGAACACAGGCGTCATGATCTCAGCCGCGATGGCGCCGGAAAGCACGGCGCTGGAAGCGCCGGTCGGCGTGTGGGCGTTAGCCGTTCCATTGGGGCTGGCCGGCGCCTGGATGCTGCGCCGGCTGCTCTGGTACCCGCGTGGCGCGGGTGCGGCCGAAGGCCAATCCTGACAGCCCACGTCCTCCCTGCAGACAAACCACGAGGCCGGCGCCCGGGCAAACGTCATCACCGGCGTCGAGGCAACCGGTGAACACCAAAGCGGCCTTAAATGTTCCAGCGATCCGCGATGGCCGCCAGACGCTGCCTGAGGTCGTCGAACTCGTCGGACAAGCGCAGCGTCAGCGAGATGTAGCCAGCCCATTGCGGCGCGACGGTGCCCGCAGTTTGCGCAAGCGAACAACTACCGCGCGGGGCCAGGCGCGCCACCACGCCATGGGTCAACGCGCGCGCCATGCCGATCAGCATGGCGCAGACGCGGCGGTTTTCTTCGGCAAGATGGTCGCGCACGAATGTCTTGTCTTCTTCGTCGTCAACGCGCGGGCGCGTGGCTGCGAGCACTTCCAGCAAGCTGATGCACACGCGCATGCCATGCTGGATGGCTTCGAGCTGCTCCATCGATACATTGATCTCCTTGGCCACCGACGGCATCAGCGATCGCAGTTGTACCAGCAGGCTGCCTTGCAGCACCATGGCCCGCTGCAGCACGGCCCGGTCGAAGCCCGCGTCGTTGACGATGGCCGTGTGCATCCTGGCGCAACTGCGCAGGGCCTCGGCTAGCTTGTAGCGCCACGTATAGGTGGCGTGCAGGGGCAGCGCGAAGGAGAACAGCAGTGCGATCGCGATGCCGATCAGCACATCCGCCGCGCGCCAGAGGCCGTCCGCAATGGCGTTCTCGCCATGGCCAGCGACGATGAAGATGGTAATGGCGGAGAGCAGCGCCACGTAGCCACCCTTGCCGATCGCGTGATACGCACAGATGGCGCAAGCGATCACGATCAGCGCGTAGCTGAGCAAGGGCGCGTGAAAATACGATTGCTGCAGGATGATCACCAGCCCCGCGCCCGCGCCGATCAGCGTGCCGAGCGCACGCTCGGCCGCCTTCTTGCGGATATTGCCGTGGTGCTGCAGGCCGCCGATGACCACCAGCAGCGTGATCGATGCCCATTCGCCATGAGGCAGGCGGATGCCCGTGGTCAGCGCAATGGACGTCAGCAGGCCAAGCGCTACCCTGGCTGCATGAATCACCTTGGCATGGCGGTAGCGGCGCGCCGGATCCAGCACCGGGCGCAGCGCACGCCGCAGCACCGGATGGACGCGCGCGAGCAGACGGGTAATTCTGGGCAGCATCATCGGCGAAGTGGCTGACAGCGAAGCGGCGCTGGGCGCAATCGCCCGGCTGGCACCGGCAAAGTACGCTAGTGTCCTCCGCCTTTCACCGTAAGGCAACCGGGCCCGGGCACGCCGGCACGCGCCCTGCGCCCCCCGCCGCATCGGCATCGGCGATGGGTGTATTGCCCACCAGGCCTGACGGCAGTCCGACCTCCGCTCTTGGCAGCCTCCGGGGCTGCCGGGCTCAGCCCCCGGTAAACAACTGGCTCGGCGCGATGTACACCCGGATCCCCTTGGCCTGCGCCATCTCCGGGAAGATGGTCCTCATATCGACCGAGGTCCCGCCGACGGCCTCCAGGAACGTCCAGCCGACGGTCTTGTCGCCGGCGCGAAAGGCCACCGTTTCGCCGGATGCCACGTTCACGTAATTCATGCCCGGGACCAGCGTGACCGTGCGGGTGGTCGTGCTCACGTCGGCGGGACTGCCAAACAGGGCGGCGACACGGGCGGCTTTCGTGGCCGACGTGGGCGCCGTGGCGCTCCAGGCGGAGGGACTAGCGCAGGCAATGCCGAGTAGGGGGAGTGCCAGAGCGGCGGCGAGCGTTTGCTTCTTGTTCATCGTTTTTCCTTGTGCCTACCCTTGTCAGATTTGGGTACACGAGGAAAGTGTAGCGACGATGAATCTATTCTAAAAATGATATATTCATCGTGCATTCAGTCGCTTTTTTCATACTCAGTGGTGACGCCGGCAACTACGCGACCGGGGCGCCATCCTCCCGCGTGGCGGCCACACGCGGGTCATTGAGCAGGAATTGCACGAACGCCGCCGTGAAGGACGGCAGCTTGCCTGCGGCGCGCACGATCAGGTTCAGCTCGCGGCGGGCCCTGGTTTCCGCCAGCCGCACGCCGGCTATCCGGGCTTCGCGCAGGGCTGCCGCGGCCACGCTGCGCGGTACCAGGGCCACGCCCACGCCGGCTTCGACCAGTGACAACGCGGCCTCGAAGCTATGAGCGTGCAGCCGTACGTTGGGGCTTTTTCCGGCGCGCTGCGCCATGTCGCGCAGGAAGAGGAAGTTGCTGCTGCCGCGGCTCATGCACACGAAATCGAAATCCAGCGCGGCACCGAAGCGCAGCTCGGCCTGGCGCGCCAGCGGGTGGCCGTTGGGCACCGCCAGGATCAGTTCGTCCACCGCGTAACGCACGGCACGGACGTCGCTGGCATCGATATCGCCAGCCAGAATGCCGATATCGGCCTCTTGCGCAGCCACGGCGCAGGGAATCGCCTGGCTGGCGCGCTCTTCCAGGTCGATGTTGACGTCCGGGTTGGCGGCCAGGAAGCGGCTCACGCTGGGGATGATGAAGCCGTTGAGCGAACTGCTATTGGCCAGCAGCCGGATATGGCCCTTGAGCCCGGCGGAAAAGCGACCGACCTCGCCATGCATGCGCTCCACGCCGCGCAGCAGTTCGCGCACGTGCACCAGCAAGGTCTCGCCAGCAGGGGTGAGTTCCATGCCGCGCGCGCTGCGCACGAACAAGGCGGTACCCATCGCGTGCTCGAGATTCTTGAGGCGGTAGCTGGCGGCGGATGCCGTGATGTGGCTGGCAGAAGCGCCACTGGACAGGCTCTGCGCTTCTGCGATCGCCTGGAACAGGCGCAGGTCGGTGAGCTCGTAGCGCACTGTGTCTCCGGGGGCTGTCTTGTTGCTTCGCTGTTTGCCACTTGTGGCTACACGCGAGACAAAGCAGACGGCCCCGCGCAAAGGGGCTCATTTTAGAGCATTGCGCGGGGCCGGCCCCGGGGACGCAGGGATGGAGATGCCTGCTTAGATCAGCGTCAGGCGCACGTCGATATTGCCACGCGTGGCATTCGAATACGGGCAGACCACGTGCGCCTTGTCGACCAGGTCTTGCGCGACGGCGCGATCCAGGCCGGGCAACGCGATGTTCAGGTCCACCTCGATGCCAAACCCGGTGGGGATGGCGCCGATGCCGACCTGGCCGGTGATGGCGGTGTCGGCAGGCAGCGCCACCTTGTCACGCGCCGCCACGAACTTCAGCGCGCCGAGAAAGCAAGCCGAGTAGCCTGCTGCGAACAGCTGCTCCGGGTTGGTGCCGGCGCCGCCCGCGCCACCCAGCTCGCGCGGGGTGGCCAGCTTGATATCCAGGGCGCCATCGGACGACACGGCGCGGCCGTCACGGCCTCCGGTTGCAGTGGCGGATGCACGGTAGAGGACTTTTTCGATCGACATGATGACACTCCTGGCTAGTTGATAAAACCGGCTCATCGAGCCTTAGGTTGGAGAAAGCCTGTTCGCTTTCCATATTTAATAGCTAGCTATTAAATAGCACGCTATATATTAGACAATCAAAACGGGCTGTCAAGTTGTTTAGCCCGCCGTCAGCCGCCACTCCCATCGCGCCGGCGCCTTGATCCTTACCCGCCGGCCGCTACGGCAAACCGCTCGCGCAGTTGGTCCAGCTCCGCCTTCACGGCCACCACCTGATCAACGCTACAGCCCGAGGCACACAGCACCGCGCGGGGCACCGCCTGCGCCGGCTCCTTGAGCGCATGGCCTTCGGCGGTCAGCGTGACAATGACCTGCCGCTCGTCGGCAACGGCACGTTCACGCCGCAGCAGTTGCTGCGCTTCCATGCGCTTGAGCAGCGGGGTCAGCGTGGCCGAATCCAGATGCAGGCGGCCGCCGATTTCCGACACGGTCAGGCCGTCGGCCTCCCACAGCACCAACATCACCAGATACTGCGGATATGTCAGGCCCAGCGGCGCCAGCAACTTGCGGTACAGCTTGTTCAACGCAAGCGACGTGGCGTACACGGAAAAGCAGAACTGCTGGTCCAGAAGCAACCCCGACGCGGCATTTGCCGTGGCGTCGTGTGCTGCCTGCTTGGTCCGGGAGGTGCGTTTCGTGTCCATGGGTTGAAATATACATAGCGCACGATTCAATTGCAAGCTATTTTTTCCTTGTCGAACCGGCCCTGACCGGTCCCTACCAGGCAGTCGTGGCCATGGCGCTTTAAATCAACGTGCGCAATTCAGCCAGCTTGAAACGCATCAAGCAGAAAAAGGGTCCGTTGGCGTGCCCTGGTGAAACGACATCTGCCAACCCTTGTCGGTCAGCGTCCAGATCGAGGTGCGCAGGGTGTGCCGCTCCAGCCGGCTGTCCGGCTGCTGGCAGGCGGAGCGGTAGTTCAGCATGGCCACGCCTGGCGCAAGGTGGCGAAGCGAGAAATCCTGCGCCCAGATCGTGCCCGAGGCGGCTTCGGTGGGCAGTTGGTCCAGCGTGTCGGCCTTGGTATAGATGCCACCGGAGCGGCCGAACTCCAGGAAGTCCTCGTGCAGCAGCGCGTCCAGCCGATGGCGGTCGCCGCGCGCGGCGGGACGGTGCAGTTCGGTTTCGAATTGCCGGAGCAAGGGCAGCAAATCGATCTCGTGGTTCTCGTGGTGCTCGTTGTTCATGTCGTGGTGCTCCTTGGCGTTCCCCGGCATTCTCCGGCGCGGCGTTCCTGCCAGCGCTCGGCATCCTGCGTCACTGCGCGTCGTCGTCCAAGCCAATGGCAGTCGTGTCGATTCTCTCGACCTTGCCTTTTTGCCGCACCTCGGTGCGCAGCACGAACGCTTCCGTCGGGCAGTACCAGTCGGTGACGCTCATGATCGCGGGCTCGGTCTGGATGAGGTCATCGCCCATCATCAAAGGCCCCAGAGAGGTGCGCTTTTCGTAAGTGATCGGCATGCATTCGCGGCGGCCCAGCATGGTCTCGATGGATTGCGCACGGCCGACACGCCGCTCGCCAACCGAGACCGAGGCCGATGGCGCGCGAATGGTCGTCACCATCTCGTCCGTTGCCAGGCTGTGGATCTCGAGATCCAGGCTGGAACTGAGCGTCTCGCCCGGCAGCACCACGCCCTCTCGTATCACAAGGCCCGCGTAGCTGAGCACGCCTTTGCCCTGGAACGATGCCTGCCCGAACAGCCGCGTGTAGCGCGCCTGCGCATTGATGGTGGCGCGCTGGCTGCTCACGCTGCCGACCGAGCCGGGCGTCGCGCCACGGTCGAACGTCATCTTGTGGACCTGGTCCATCACCACCGGCGGGCCCATCATGGCAGCCAGCGCCGACTTAGAGTGAATCGACAGCCAGGCGCTGCAGCCGTTTGCCGTGAGCGCCGGGTTCCGGATGGTCATGGTGATCGACATCGGCATGTCACCACTGGCCTCCATCTGCGCCCGCGCGCCGGACTGGAACCACGGCGCGTCGCAGATGGTGCCGGGCACGCCCTGCGCCGGGCTGTCGGGAGCGCCTTGCTGCGCCAGGGCTTCATCGGCGAGCCCGCATAGCAGCAATGGAAGCAGCACCGCACCCAGCCGCCTGAAGGCGGGCTTCGGCCCCTGAGGGTGAGCAGTCATGTCGTGTCCCGAGCAAAAAACCTGCCGCTGGCGCTTCCCCATGGATCGGGGTTTCAACCCGGACGGGCCGCCAGCACGCCCAGAAGGTAGCACTTGGCATGACGCCCCACAACCCGGATTGGCGCCAGCATCGAAGAATCTCACCTTGGGAAGAAAATGCTTAATTCGGCCCTCGGCCGGATTGCGGCGGAACGGGCGCCGCCGGGCCGGGACGGCCACCGAATACGGGGTAAGGCACGCCGCGCGCCGGATCCGCCGTGAACTGGTCGACCACGATCTCCACGTCGGCGACTTCGCGCAATGCGGCCACGAAGGGCTGCCCGGGAAAACCCCGCCCCACGCAGCCCTGCACCAGCAGCCAGCGGCCCCGCACGGTGAGCCACAGCGTGGATTCCCGCCAGCCCGGCAGCGTGATCGACAGCGATTGCAGGCGGCGCTGCGTGCTTTCCACGATCTCCGTCTCATACTGGTAGGCATTGCCGAGACGGCAGCGGCCCTCGACATAGCAGTGGTTGCCGTCCTCGATCCGGTGATGGGCGTCGCGCCGCCATTGTGCTTCGTCCACGCGAGGCCCGAGCGGCTCCGGGCAATTGGCAATGCGCGACGAGATCTGGAAGAAGGGATCGTGGCCACGGTTTTCCTGGTCGCTGTCGGCGCCGCGCGCCGGCCAGGCCAGCAGAGCAGTCCCGGCCAGCGCCACCATGGCGATCTGCGCGCGCAAGGACAAAAAGCGGACGGACACGGCAAGCTCCTTGATGGCGGCTCTCGTCTGCGTAGGATAGAACCGGCTGGCTTGCGCGCAAAGCCCGGCCAAGCGCGCGCGTCCAGGCTCAGTTGCCCTGCTTGCGCGCCAGCCACGCGCCCCAGAACAAGCTGCCGAAGAAGCGTTGCGGCGCGGCAAAGCCCGCCTCGGCCAGCAGCGCCTGCACAGCAGCCTCCGAGTGCGGCGGGTCCGCGCCTTGCAGGATCTTGCCCAGCTTGGCCTGGACCTCGTCGGCGCTGGCGCCTTGCATGCGCCAGCGCTCGCCCCACGCAGCCAGCAGCAGCGGCTCGCTGGCATAGGCGCGGTAGTTGCCGGCGACGATCAGCGGCGCGCCCGGTTTCAGGCGGGCGGCGATGGCGTGCAAGATATCGCGCTTGGCTTCGTCCCCTGGCAGGTGATGCAGCACGCCGATCAACGTGGCGGCGTCGAAACGCGGCGTGGCGGGCAGGTCCTCCACCACGCCCGGCACGGCATGCGTTCGCTCGGCCAGCCCGGCCTGGGCGACGCGCGCCATGGCAAGGTCCAGCATCGGCGCCGACGGATCGACCGCCGTGAAGCGCCACGCCGGCTCCAGCCTGGCCGCGCAGACGATCTCCTGCGCCGTGCCGCCAGCGCCGACCACCAGCACCTCGGCCGCGCGCCCGGCGCCCAGCGTTGCCGCCAGCATGCAGGCGGACAGCTCATGGCAGGCGTCGTAGCCAGCCAGCGCGATGCGGCTTTGCGTTTCGTACTCGCCAGCGCGGCTGGGGTCGAATTTGGCGGCGGGATCAGCGGCGGCGGTTTTATTGGGGGTCATGGAAGCGTTCCTCGTCGTTCGCTCTGTCTTGTTGCGGGGAGATGACCCTGAACAGCCTAAAGGGCCGGTCCCGGCGCGACAAGATGACAACTTATGCTGGTATGAGACCTACCAGCACAAGGTCGAATACAAAAGCGGAAACGAACCCGTCGCGAGGGCGTCGACGCGACAGATGGAACGCACCCCGGCGCATTAACGCGCCAACGCATCGACGTACAATCTGCCCATTCCAAAAATAACTTAAGGAGACAGCGATGGCATTCATCGGCCCCGATGTGAGCTTGCACCCCACCGCCTACGTGCACGAATCGGCCTACCTCTACGGCAAGATCACCGTGCACGAGGGCGCATCGATCTGGATCAATGTGGCAGCGCGCGCCGAGAGCCGGGAAATCGTGATCGGCGCCTACACCAATATCCAGGACTTCGCGATGCTGCATATCGGCGATCGCACGCCGACCATCATCGGCAGCCACTGCTCGATCACCCACCACTGCACCATCCACGGCTGCACGATCGGCGACAACTGCCTGATCGGCATCAACGCGACGATCATGGACGGCTGCGTGATCGGCGATAACTGCATCATTGCCGGGCACGCTTTCCTCAAGGAAGGCACCGTGATCCCGCCCAACTCCATCGTGATGGGCAGCCCGGGCAAGGTCACGCGCACGCAGAACAACTATGTGCGCAACCGGCTCAATGCGTTCTTGTATTACAAGAACGCGCTGGCCTATGCACAGCAGAACTATCGGGCGTGGGAAGGGCCGGCGTTTTCGGCGCAGATGATGCGGGAGATGGAGCGGCTGCAGGCGGAGCTGGAGGCGACCGACGTTTGACAGTCGCCACGATCACCGCGAGCTAGACCAGCCCGATATCCACGGCCCGGGTATCGGGAAACACATGCGCCAGGCGCGCATCGTCCAGCCCGTACAGGCGCTTGAACATCCCGCCCAGCATCGCGCGGTATTCATTGAGCACCGGCCAGTCGCGATTCTGGTTCAGCGTGCGCTGCTCCACCGCCACTTGCTCGCCAGCGATGCGCCCGCCACGCACGGCGCCGCCGGCCACCCAGTACACCGTGCCATGGCCGTGGTCGGTGCCGCGCGTGCCGTTCTCGCGGAAGGTGCGGCCGAATTCGGAAACCACCACCACGGTGGTCTTGCTCCACACAGGTCCAATCTCGTCCGCGAATCCGGAGATGCCGCGCCCGAGGTTATCGAGCAGGTTGGCCAACTGCCCCTGTGCGCCTCCCTGGTTCACGTGCGTGTCCCAGCCACCGACATCGATAAAGCCAAGATTGAAACGCTCGCGCATCAGCCCCGCCATGCGGCGCGCTTCCACCTCGAAGCCCTTGGCACTGAGCGCGCGGCGGTTGGCCGCCTGCATCTCCTGCATGCGGCCCGCCATGTCAGGCTCGGCCTGCGCGGGCAGGTTCGCGGCCATCATGCTGTTGCGGCGCTGCATGGCCTCGGCCTCCTGCGCCACGGTCTGGCGCAGCTCGAAGCCCTCGTTGATCAGCGACTCGAAGCGGGTGCCGCGATACATCTGCGCAAGCACGCGGGTCTGGCGCTCGTCGAAAGGCGTGCGTCCGGTACCCTTGAGCGAGACATTGGGCACGGTGAGCGCGCCGCTCAGCACCATCGGCAGGCCGTCGGTAAAGGCGACGGGCGCGGCGCGTCCGCCCATGGATTCGGCCAGCCGGTTGAGAAAGCCGGTGCCGCGCAGCGAGGCATCGATGCGTCCGCTGCCCTTGCCGTTGCCGGCGAGCGGCAAGCCAGCCTCGACCCCGTCCTGCGTCTCGAAGTGGCTGCGCGAGAGGTCATCGGTGCCGGCAAACGGCACGAACGCAAGCTGCTGCTTCTGCCACAGCGGCAGCAGGCTGTCCTTGAGCGCGGGGTGCAGCGCCCACGCATCGATGCCCCTGCCCCCGCCGCCATCGAAGGCCGCCGCCAGCGACAGCGCGGCGCGCGGATCGGCCGGTGCGCCCTGCGCCACCGGCCTGGCAATGGCGATGGTCGGGCGCGATGCGTAGTAGAAATCGCTGCCCGCTGGCACCAGCACATTGGTGGCATCGTAGCCACCACGCAGGAACACCAGCAGGAAACGCGCATCGGCCTGCTGCGGCAGCGCGTAGGCGCGCGAGACGATGCCGGGCGCCAATGCCACCAGTCCGGCAAGCCCCGCGCCCTTTAGCCAGTCACGTCGTTGCATGGGGTACTCCTTGTTCGGGGCGGACTGCTCAGTCCTGCATCCATTCGGGCGACGACAGCAAGATGGTGTTCCACTCCGCCTGCGACGTCGCCTGCGTCATCGCGGTGCGCGTGGCGGGGCCGAGCGTGGATTCGATGCTGTCGAAGAACACGCGGTTGGTCAGCAAAGGAAAGCCGGTGCGCTCGGCCGGCTTGCCATCATCCTTGGAGAACAGCCCGGCCTGCCCCGAGCCAATGGCGCGCGCGATCTCGAAACGCTTGACCATCTGCCCCGAACTGGCCCATGCGCTCTCCGCGGCCGGGAAACCGTCCGGCGTGATGCGGCCATAGAGCGGCTCGCCAAGCTGGTTAAGCCAGCCGATGGCGGGGCGCAGGTTGGCCACCGTGCGGCCGTCATACGCCAGCCGCAGCGACGAAGCCACGAACTGCATCGGGTCCTTGAACTTGCGCGTGCCGGAGGCCAGCGTGGTGTTCAGCTCAGGCGACAGGAACAGCGTGCGCAGCACCGCCGCGATATCGCCGTCGGTCTGCGCGAACGTGCCTGCCATGCGATTGACGAGCGACGGCGGCGGCGCATCGCCGACGAAGTGCACGGCGAGCTTGTAGGAGATGAAGCGCGCGGTGGCCGGATCGCGGCTGAGAATCTCCACGGCCTGCTCCACCTCGTGGAAGCCGCTCGGCTCGATACGATGGCCAAGCAAGGTCTTGGGCCCGAAGTCGTGCCGGTTCGGATTGAACTCGAACAGCCCGCCCGCGCGGTAAAACGCCTGCTTTTGCGGCGCGAGCTTGGGCGGCTCGCCGCTGGCATTGATGCCCAGGCCGGTCAGCACGCGGGCCAGCTCCTGCACATCCTGCTGCGTATAGCGCGAACCGCTCGGGCCGCCGGCCACGCCCAGCGTGTGCAGCTCCATCAGCTCGCGCGCATAGTTCTCGTTGATGCGGTTGACCGCGCTCTGCGCGTTGTCCAGGTACTCCAGCATGGCGGGCGATGTCACGGTCGCCATCAGCAGGTCGCGGAACTTGCCCAGCGCATGCGGGCGCACCGCCTTGTCCTCGTAGTCGGCCAGCACCCAGCGCACAGAGCCCTTGCCGGAGTACACGCTGAAGTGGTTCATCCAGAACCACGTCATCTGCTCGCGCAGTTGCGCGGGCGAGTACAGGGCGCGCAGTAGATGGCGGCGGCTGGTGTCGAGCACCACGTCGTTGCCGCTGCGGTTGAGCGCGTCGCGTGCCTTGCGTTTTTCGTCTTCGTCGGTGAGGGTGTTGATGCGCTGCTGCTCGGCGCGCACGCTGCGCAGCCTTTGCTCACCGCTTTGCTGGGCAATGCTCAGCGCCCCGATGGTGGTGGCAAGCTCGCCCGTATCGGTGCCGGGCGCCTTGAGTTGTTCTTCGAGATAGCGCTCGCGCCCCAGCTTGCGCAGGCGCTCGATGCTGGCCTGGTTGGCGCCGAAGGTGACGGTGTTGAGCCAGTGCAGGTCGCCCGGCTTCAGGGCCGCACCGGATGTGCCCTCCGGCGCGCCGCCGCCTTGCGCGCAAGCACCCAGCAGGCCTGCGGCCGCGCTCAGGAGGCAAGCCGACATCAGGCGTGACAGCAGGCGTGAAATGCTCAAGGACATGGTTGGCCTGTCTCGAACCCCAAGGGGTGACACCGCTCTTACGCTGGGGGACGGCATTTGGTTGACGTGGATTCACCGGATATCCGGTCTGAACCAGTAAGCAAAATGAAAGTTCCCGCCGCTTTATTGTCGCTTTATCGCCGCGCTACCGGCGTAAGGTCACACCCCAGAATACCAGCGCTGCCGCGCTGATCGCCGCGCCCAGCATGCAGACGCCGGACCATCCTGCGCACGCATAGACATGCGTCGAAGCGATGGACCCCGCACCGCTGCCAAGCGCATAGAACAACATGTAGCAGCCCACCAGCCGGCTGTGCGCTTCGGGCCGCACGCGAAACACCATGCTCTGGTTGGTGACATGGATGGCCTGCCCGGCCAGGTCCAGCACGATGATGCCCGCCACCAGCAGCCACAGCGACTCCCGCGCAAAAGCCAGCGGCGCCCAGCACGCCACCAGCAGCACCAGGGCGATGCCGGTGGTCCACTGGCCCAGCCCGCGATCCGCGAGGCGCCCGGCACGCGCGGCCGCCAGCGCGCCCACAGCGCCAACCAGCCCAAAGGCACCGATAGCGGTATGCGACATCGAATACGGCGGCGCGCTCAGCGGCAACACCAGCGCAGTCCAGAACACGCTGAACGCGGCGAACATCAGCATGGCGAGCACGCCGCGGACCTGCAGCGTGCGCTCCCGCGCCAGCAGCGTGAACATCGACGCGAGCAGGCTGACGTAGCGCATCTTCACCGGCGCGCTGGCCTGCCGCGGCAAACGGCGCGCCAGCAGCGCGATCATCAGCAACGCCAGCACGCCCGAGACCACATACACCGCGCGCCAGCCAGCAAGATCCGCCAGCGCGCCCGCCATAGCCCGCGCCATCAGCAAGCCGATCACCACGCCGCCCTGCGCGGCGCCCACCACGCGCCCGCGCTCGGCCGGCGCGGCGAGCGTGGCCGCGAACGCAATCAGCCCCTGGGTCATCGCCGTGCCCAGCAGACCCACGGCGAGCATGCCCGCCAGCAAGGCCGTGCGGGTGGAGGCCGCCGCCACAAGCGCCAGGGCGACGGCGAGCAACAGCAACTGCAGCAGGATCAGGCGGCGCCGGTCCACCAGGTCGCCCACCGGCACCAGCAGCAGCAACGCCAGCGCGCAGCCCGCCTGCGTGGCCGTGACGACGATGCCGACCGAGCCATAGCCGAAGCCGAACTCGCGCGCCATCGCATCCAGCAAGGGCTGCGCGTAGTAGACGTTGGCCACGCTGAGCCCACACGCCAATGCGAACAGCCAGACCAGCGACAACGGCATGGCAGACGGCGCGTCCGAGGTCTGCGCCAATGGTGCGGTGGCCAGGGTGGCGGCGGTGGCTGGATTAGGCGTCATCATGGATCCATCTGGTTTTATAAAGAAACTTGGCGAATTCTAAGTCACATTGGTTTCTTTAAGCAACCAAATGGAGATAACCACAATCCGAGTAGGCACTATCAGGTGGCGCAAAAGCCTCTCGAGCAAAGTCTCCATGTATATCGTATAGTCACGATATTAATTTTGTGAGAAGCGGATATATGTTTCGCCAAAACGCGAAACAGCCCGTACCTCCGAGACCGGACAAACCCACGCAATGGACATCGACGCCATCCACAAGGCCCTGGCCAATCCCGTACGGCGCAGCATCCTCGCCTGGCTGAAAGCCCCGCAGGAGAATTTCGCCATGCAGGACTATCCGCTCGAGCTGGGCGTCTGCGCAGGCCTGATCGACGCGCGCACCGGACTGTCGCAATCCACCGTGTCGGCACATCTCGCCACGTTGCAACGCGCCGGGCTGGTGACTTCCAAGCGGGTTGGCCAATGGATTTTTTTCAAGCGTGACGAGCAGACCATCCAGGCCTTTCTCGAACACATGCACAGCGATCTTTGATACCAGCGGCGCGCGAGCGCCTACTTACGCACCCACGGTGCGCCACTCTCCTCGACACCCAGACAAACTGACATGACCTCACTCTTCGACCCCATCCGCATCGGCGACCTCGACCTCCCCAACCGCGTCATCATGGCGCCGCTGACGCGCTCGCGCGCAGTGGGCGGCGGCCGCGTGCCCAACGCCCTGATGGCTGAGTACTACGTGCAGCGCGCCTCCGCAGGCCTGATCCTCAGCGAAGCTACCTCGGTCACCCCGCAGGGCGTGGGCTATGCCGACACCCCGGGCATCTGGTCCGACGAGCAAGTCGCCGGCTGGAAGGTGGTGACCGATGCCGTGCACGCCGCCGGCGGCCGCATCTTCCTGCAACTGTGGCACGTGGGCCGTATTTCCGATCCGGTCTTCCTGGACGGCGAACTGCCGGTGGCGCCCAGCGCCATCGCCGCCGCAGGCAATGTCAGCCTGGTGCGCCCCAAGCGCGCGTTTGTCACGCCACGCGCGCTGGAAACCGATGAAATCCCCGGCATCGTCGCGGCCTACCGCCACGGCGCCGAGAACGCCAAGGCCGCCGGCTTCGATGGCGTGGAAGTACACGGCGCCAACGGCTACTTGCTCGACCAGTTCCTGCAGGACAGCACCAACAAGCGCACCGACGCCTACGGCGGCTCGCTCGAAAACCGCGCCCGCCTGCTGCTGGAAGTGACCGACGCCTGCATCGACGTGTGGGGCGCATCGCGCGTGGGCGTGCACCTGGCGCCGCGAGCCGATGCGCACGACATGGGCGACTCGGACCTGCCGGCCACCTTCGGCTACGTGGCGCGCGAACTCGGCAAGCGCGGCATTGCCTTCATCTGCTCACGTGAAGCGCTGGGCGAGCCCCGCCTCGGCCCCGCGCTGAAGAAGGCGTTTGGCGGCACCTATATCGCCAACGAGAAGATGACCAAGGAAACTGCCGAGCACGTGCTGCAAGCCGGTGAAGCCGATGCGGTGGCGTTTGGCCAGCTGTTCATCGCCAACCCGGACCTGCCGCGCCGCCTGCAGATCGACGCGCCGCTGAACACGCCGCAGCCGGAGACTTACTACCACTCGGGCGCCGAAGGTTATATCGACTACCCCGCGCTTGCCTGAGCACGGTTGCCGGCCCGCGCTGGCTTGCATGAGCGCGCGCGGCCAGGCGAACTGGTCGAGCAGGTGACCGGTTGAACGCCCCGCCCAGCGCGGGGCGTTTTCCGTTGGTCGGGACGATTTGCGCTTGTCGCCGTCATGCCATAATCCGCAGCCATGGCACCCACCGACCAAGCAGAAGGCCCGCAGTCAGCCCCATCGCAGCTGCGCATCCATCGCGCGGAGTACACGCGGCGCATGAACCGCGTGCTCGACTATATCGACCAGCATCTGGATGCACCGCTCGATCTGGCCCAACTGGCGGACGTCGCGAACTTTTCCCGCTTCCATTTTCATCGCTTGTTCGCGGCCTGGATGGGCGAGACGCTGGGCGACTACGCACGCCGGCGCCGGCTCGAGTCCGCCGCATTCCAGCTGGCGTGCAAACCCGGCGCCTCGGTGCTGGAAATCGCACTGGCCACCGGTTTCGGCTCCGGCGAGGCATTCGCGCGCGCCTTCAGGCTCAAGTTTGGCTGCACGCCCTCTGCGTGGCGCGCCGGCGCAGCCGAACACCGCGCCACGCGGGCCGCGGCGGCGCGCGCGCGCCTGGCCAACCGCCATAGCAATCCGGATCAGGTCCTGCGCAACGTCGATCAGGTGGATGGCGGTGCTTTCATCGACCATGGTCTCTCCTGCCAAACAGATGGAGAGAGCAATATGGAAGTCCGCATCATCGATCTACCCGAGGCACGTGTCGCCTACCAACGCCACATCGGCCCCTATGGCCCGGCGATCGGCACCTTCTGGCGTGAAGCCGTCGCGCCATGGATGCATGCCAACGGCCTGGCCGGGCAAATGTGTTACGGCATCGGCCACGATGCCCCCGGCATCACGCCACCGGACAAGTGCCGCTACGACGCCTGCGTGGAGATACCTGAAACCTTCCAGCCCGGCGGCCAGGCCAGCATCTCCGTCTTGCCAGGCGGGCGTTACGCCGTGGCGCAATTCAGCGGCGCCCCTGCCACCATCGCCCAGGCATGGACCTGGCTGACCCGCGAATGGCTGCCGTCCAGCGGTCTGCAATGCGACGAGCGCCCATGCTTCGAGCGCTTCTCGGCAGTGTCGGCACTGGACTCGCGAACGGGCTCACTGACCTGCGAGCTGTGTATTCCCGTGCGTGCGCTATAGCGCTGTGGAACTACCACCTGGATGAGAAGACCCACGAGACGATCTGCGCGTTGCTAAAGCGCAGGCGGGCATAGCGGGGGGACCCCCCCGGACTCAAGAGAATGGCCGGAGCCGCCCTCAGGGAATTGGGTGGGAGAAACGACATGAACTGTCAACTGAACCAAACCAATCCCGATTGACACGGGGAGTCATATCAGCCTCTCGACCATCGCTCCCCAAAAGCGGATACGTGGCTCGCCCATGCCTGACGTTCAATCGGCGAAAGCCGATGTGATCGCCTCCACGACGACACGCACTCTGGCCGTGCGCGCCAAGTCTTGGTGCAACACCAGCCACGCCTCGTAGGGCTTGGCCCGCTGGCACTCCGGCCATAGCCGCACCAGCGCGGGATCGCGCCGGGCCAGGTACTCGGGTAGCTCGCCTATCGCCAAGCCGGCGCGCACGAAGGTCGTGAGCATCAGACTCGAATCCAGTTCGGCAACCACGCGACCCTGTGCCCTGGATTCACCCGCCAGCGTGTCGTCCTGCCGGCCGGTCACACCCTCCTGGTAGAGCGCAATGTCGTGGCTCGCAAAGCCTTTTCCGGGCTGCGGTTCACCATGCTTGTCCAGATAGCCTCGGGTTGCGTACAGGCCAACTTCCCAGCAGCCGAGTTGGCGGACGATCAAGTCCGGTTGCTCCGGCCGCAGGGTACGTACAGCAATGTCGGCCTCCCGCCGCGCCAGGTCGAGCAGCCGCGTCGTGGTGCTCAGGATCACCCGCACCTCGGGATGGCTGGCGCGCAGGCGTTCAATGGCCGGAACCACGAAGTCCACCGCCAACGCGTCGGTGGTGGTCACCCGCACCTCTCCGGCCACGCGCGCGTCGGCACCTTCGCTGCGGCGCTCGAAGGAGACGGCCATGCGTTCCATGTCCTCGGCTATGCGCAGCACTTGCTGGCCGGTGTCGGTCAACACCAAGCCGCCCGTGGTGCGCAGGAACAGCCGGCTGCCCAGCGCCTGCTCCAATCCGGTCAGACGCCGACCCACCGTGGTCTGGTCGATGGCCAGTTGCTGCGCTGCCCCGCGCAAGGTGCTGGCGCGCTGAATTGCCAGGAATATCCGCACGTCGTCCCAGTTCATCACTGCCCCATTGTCAATACCGCAAATATGCAGCCATAGGCTGCTGTTTTGTGCATTTTCACATGGAAGGCATCTCCATAACATAGCGCCCATCCCTTCTGAACCTTTGACGCGCAGCCGGCCCGCCTGGCTGCCGGGAGCTGCCATGCCTCGCTTACCGTTCATTCTGACCGTCGCCATGCTGAGTGCCTTCGGCCTGATTGCTTCGGATGTTTATCTGCCCGCCATGCCGAGCATGACCACGGAGTTCGGCGTGGCCGACTGGCAGATGCCGCAGACAATCTCGTTCTACCTGCTGGCACTAGCAATTGCCCAGTTGGCCTACGGGCCACTGTCGGACCGCAATGGCCGCAAGCCCGTACTGCTGACCGGCATCGCCCTCTACATCGTCGGCTCGGTGGGCTGTGCCACCTCGGCCACCTACAACGGGTTCCTGGCGTGGCGCATGCTTGAAGCAGTCGGCGCGGCTGCAGGCCTTGTCGTTGGCCGCGCCCTGATCGCCGACACTTGCGACAAGCGCACCTCTGCCAAGGCCTATGCGGTGATCTACCCACTGGTGTCGCTGTCGCCAGCCCTGGCACCGGCCATAGGCGGCCACCTGGCAGCGGCCTTCGGCTGGCGGTCAGACTTCTTGTTCGTCGCCGCGTTCGGTGTCGTGGCACTACTGATGGTGATGACGCTGCTACCGGAAACGCTACCCATTGCCGCCCGCACCCGGACCTCTCCCTTTGCCGGCTTCAGTCATGTCCTGCGCGACCGAACTTTTCGCCGCTATACATTGGTGGTCTGCGCAATCTATTGCGCTTGGTTCGTCTACTTGACCCAATCGCCGTTTCTTTTCGCGCGCCAAGGCTTGAGTGAGGAACAAAGCGGCTGGCTGTACCTGCCACTGACGGCCGGCATCATCGGTGCCAACCTGCTGGCCAAGCGGTTGCTTGATCGCTGGCGCTACGACCGCATCCTCGCTGCCGGCATCATGTGCTTCGTGCTTGGCGGCGTGGCATTCCTGGCCGTGGCGGCGCTGGGGCTCCATAGCGCAACCGCAGTAGTGCTACCGATGTGCCTGGTCAGTCTCGCCAATGGCTCGTCGCTGTCGCTGGCGGTGTCCGGGGCCATTGCAAGCGAGCACGGGTATGCGGCCACCGCGTCGGGACTGGTCGGGTTCTGTCAGATCGGCAGCGCCGCGCTGGTAGCAATGGGGGTCAGCGCGGCCTTCGGCACCGGCCTTGGCGTGCTTAGTGGCGCGGTGCTGGTGCTCGGCCTGATCGCGCTGTCCACCTGTCTGCCACGGCCTGGACGCCGAACGGGCGTGGTCTGAGTACCATCATGTACGCCTCTTGAATCCCCGATCCCCGGCCATGAACGCCTCCAGCATGTGGGGGATCAGTTTCAAGGCATCGACGGCTTCGCCGTAGGTCTGCGTGTGGTCCAGTGCGTAGCAGGCATCGATCAGTTTTCTGCTTGCCTTGCTACCAGCACGATGCGTAAAATGAACAAACGTTCGTTCATATTGTTCCGTTATGAGCCAAAACAGACATCAGACGGATCGTCGTACCGTCATCATGCAGGCCGCCATCGACTGCTTCATAGACAAGGGCTTTCACGCGACCAGCATGCGCGATATCGCTTTGGCTGCGTCAGTCAGTCTGGGCAACCTGTACAACTACTTTCCCGGCAAACAGGCTCTTATTGCCGAAGTTGCTAATCAGGAGCAGGCCGAACTAGCGCCGCTGCTACGCACACTCGAAAGAACCACCAATCCATCAACGGAACAGGTAACGCAGTTCCTTGCAGCATACTGGGCGCTTTGCCGGCAGCGCGAATGGGCGATACTGGGCGTTGAATGCCTGGCGGAAATCGCGCGAAGTCCCGCTCTTATGCCTGCGTTCGAGAACAATCGCAGGCAATTGCTCGATACCCTGACAAATGCCATCGAACGTGCCACGAAGCGAGGCGTGTTCAAAGCGACTGCGCCCGCGCGGCTAGTGGCACAGGCGCTGCTAGATATCGTTGAGAACGATGCCTTGCGCCAGGCGTTGATGGCGCAGGCAGAAACCGCCGGCTACCAAGACAGTCCCTCTGTCCAGGTAATGGATGCACTCCATCCAGGGCTCCTGCGCGGCTTGCTTGGAACATGACGTCTGCTCCCCCCGCAAGACCGCGCCTGGATGGTCTGGATCTGGCTCGCTATCTGGCGCTGGCCGGAATGATACTGGTCAACTTCCGGTTAGCGATGCAGCCTGCCGCCCGTGGGCCGGCGTGGCTGGACGGACTATTGGGCTTCCTTGAAGGCAAGGCGTCAGCCACCTTTGTCGTGCTGGCTGGCATGGGCTTGGTGCTAGCCACACGCAATCTGGAGTCGACAACGGCACGCATATGGACGCTACGTCGTTCGCTATTCCTGCTATGTGCAGGATTACTTAATCTGCTGATATTTCCCGCCGACATCATCCACTACTACGCAGTGTATTTCCTGCTGGTATTGCCGTTGCTGCGAGCTAGGACAGCGCCGTTGCTCGCCGCCATGTTGGCCGTGGCAACTGTTTCATTGTGGGCTTTGCTGAACTCCGACTACAGTCAAGGTTGGGAATGGGCAGCGTTACACTACTCCGACCTGTGGACGCCGGCCGGCTTCGCTCGTAACCTGCTGTTCAACGGATTCCATCCGGTGCTGCCATGGTTGACGCTGTTTCTATATGGCATGTTGCTGGCACATCTACCACTGCAACGCGCCAGTACGCAATGGGCGTTGGCAGGAGCCGGATTGTCGATGGCCGTGCTGGCTGGTGTAATCTCACACCTGTGCCAGGACAGCGCCTTTGCCTGGCTGCTAGGCACGACACCTATGCCACCGGGCCCGCTATATCTGCTCATGGGCATTGGCTCCGCCAGCGCTGCCATTGGCGTTTGCCTGCGAATTTCCAGCCAGTGGCCCAATCGGCCGTTGAGATTCCTGCTACCTGCCGGGCGCATGACCCTCAGCATCTATCTGGCACACATTTTCATCGGCATGGGCCTGCTGGAAACACTTGGGGCGCTGGGTGGCAACTGTACTCTGACCGACGCCGCGCTGGCCGCATCAGCTTTTCTGGCATTTGCAACAATCGTGGCCTGGGTCTGGAGCTTCAAGATGAGGCAAGGCCCTGTCGAACGCCTGATGCGATGGCTGACAGCCGTGCGTTAGACGCATGGATTCCGTTCACTTGCAAGCCGCTGCGCCATCGCCTCATGGCTAAGCTCAACAGGCATGTGGCGATGACATGGTTTTGTTAGCCGCGCTTAATCAGCCTGGGCGCCCGAACGTTTCACCACCGCGCCCCACTTGAGGATCTCGCTGTCGACGAACTTGCCGGTTTCCTCCGGGCTCATCGGCATCGGCTCCGAGCCGCGGTCGGTGATGAACTTCGACAGCTCGGGCGACTGCAGCGCCTTCACCGTTTCCGCGTTGAGCTGGCTCACGAGCGCAGGGGGCAGGCCCTTGGGCGCCATCAGGATGGCCCAGCCCAGCGCCTCGAAGCCAGGCACGCCTTGCTCACGCACCGTGGGCACCGACGGCAGCTGCGGCGCGCGCTTGGCCACCGTGACCGCCAGCGGCACGGCCTTCTTCGACTGGATCAGGGGCAGCGCCGCCGTCACCGAATCCACCATCAGCGGGATCTGGTTACCGAGAAAGTCGGACTGCGCCGGGCCGCTGCCCTTGTAGGGGATGTGCACCATGAAGATGCCGGCCTGGGCCTTGAGCATTTCGGCCGACAGATGCTGGGTCCCCCCCACGCCCGCGCTGGCGTAGCTGTATTTGCCGGGCGCGGCCTTGGCCTTGGCGATCAGGTCGCGCAGCGAGACGATGCCGGAAGCCGGCGTGGCGAGGAACACCAACGGTACCGAGAACACGCCGGAGATCGGCTGGAAATCCTGGCGCGGGTTGTAGTTCAGTTTCTTGTACAGCGTCTGGTTGACTGCCATCGCGCTGCCGGCCATCACCAGCGTGTAGCCGTCGGGCGCAGTGTGCGAAGCGATCTCCATGCCGAGGTTGCTGCCCGCCCCGGCACGGTTGTCCACCACCACCGGCTGGCCAAGCTGCTTGCCCAGCCGCTCGGCCAGCGCGCGCGCAAAGATGTCGGTGGCCTGCCCCGGCGGGAAAGGCACGATCAGCTTGATGGGCCGCTCGGGATAAGCGGCGTGGGCAAAGGTGGCAGCCGTCGTCAATGCTGCTGCGGCGGCGATGAGGGCAAAGGGCTTCTTCAAGGGGCGCTCCTGCGTTATTGGTTTTATGTGTGGTGCTGCGTATGTGCATGGCGCGCGGCGCATGAGAACGGCCGCGCAGGGGAGGATTCTACGGGATGGCGCATCGCTGCTGCGCTTGCATTTCCATATGCCGATTGCGGCGTTGGCAAGCCCGGGCGTCAGCCGTATGATGTTCCGCTCCCCCCTTCTTCCGGAGCGCCGCATGAACGCCGTCACCGAACCGCTGCTTGCCTTGTCGGACCCGAGCCTCTCCCTCCCCGCGCTGCGCTTTCCCGCCGTCCAGGCCGAGGTCTCGCCCGCTGAGTGGGCCGTGCGCGTGGAGCTGGCGGCGGCCTACCGGCTGGCGGCGCAGTTCCGCTGGACCGATCACATCTACACGCATTTCTCCGCGCGCGTGCCGGGCCCCGATGCGCATTTCCTGATCAACGCGTATGGCCTGACCTTCGAAGAGATCACCGCGTCCAACCTGGTCAAGGTCGATATCGACGGCGAGATCCTGCGCGACGACACCGGCCTTGGCATCAACCCGGCCGGCTACGTGATCCATAGCGCCATCCACGCCGCGCGCCACGACGTGGGCTGCGTGCTCCATACCCACACCGCCGCCGGCATCGGCGTGTCGGCACAGCGCGATGGACTGCTGATGATTTCGCAGCACGCCATGCGCTTCTTCGACAGGGTGGCCTATCACGATTACGAAGGCATCGCCATCGACCTGGACGAACGCTCCCGGCTGGTGGCAGACCTGGGCGAGCGCGACATCTTCATCCTGCGCAACCACGGCCTGCTGACGTGCGCGCCCACCATTGCGCAGGCCTTCCAGGAACTGCATATGCTGGAGCGCGCCTGCGTGGCGCAGCTGGCCGCGCAGTCCGGCGGTGCGCCGCTGGTGATCGCGCCCGATGCCGTGGCGCGCAAGGTGGCGGACCTGGTGGTGAGCAATGCCGGCGGCGCCGTCACGCGCAAGCACTGGGCGGCCCTGATGCGGCAGCTCGATCGCAGCGATCCGTCGTATCGCCAGTAGCGGTCAGTCACCGTCAGTACGGCGGCAACGGCGGCACGCGCTGCGTGGCCGGCTCAGCGCCGGTGGTCGAAGCGCCGCGCCAGCCGCTCGCCGCCAAACTGCACCAGCGTGACCAGCGCAACCAGGATCACGATCACGTTGAACATCACCGCAGTCTCGTAGCGCTCGTAGCCGTAGCGGATGGCCAGGTCGCCCAGGCCGCCGGCGCCCACCGCGCCGGCCATGGCCGACGAGCCGATCATGGCGATCACGCTGACGGTTGCGCCGCCAACGATGCCGGGCAGCGCTTCGGGCAGCAGCACGTGGCGCACGATGTGCCAGCGCCGGCAGCCCATGGCGCGCGCGGCCTCGATCAGGCCCGGATCGATCTCGTTCAGGCTGACCTGCGCAATGCGCGCAAAGAAGGGAATCAGGTGCACGCTCAGCGGCACCACCGCCGCCCACGTGCCCATGGTGGTGCCGACGATCAGCCGCGTCACGGGCAGCATCGCCACCAGCAGGATGATGAACGGGATCGAGCGGAAGGTGTTGACCAGCGCCGACAGCGTGCGGTGCAGCCGCGGACGCGGACGCAAGCCGCCCGGCGCGCTCAGCGTCAGCACGATGGCCAGCGCCATTCCGCACGCGAACACCACCAGGCAGGCGGCGCTCACCATCAGCAAGGTCTCGCCCAGCGCCTTTACGTACTTGTCAGCCATTGGCGGGAACATAAGCCTCTATCTCGATATTGGCGCGCGCACGGGCGTACGACGCGTTGGCCGCATTGGCGGCATGAATGGCATTGGCAAACTCGCCGCCGGCCGGCACTGGCAAATCCAGCCGCAGCGGACGCAGCAGTGCCAGCGTGGCGGCGGCCTGCGGCTCGGCAAACACCTGCCACACCGTGCCGAGCTCCACCGCGCGGCCTTGGTCGAGCACCAGCACGCGGTCGCAAGCCTGGCGGATCACCGCCATGTCGTGCGTGATCAGCACCACGGTCAGTCCGAGCGTGCGGTTGATATCGCGCAGCAGGGCCAGGATCGACTCGGTGGTCTCGGGGTCCAGCGCCGAGGTAGCCTCGTCGCACAGCAGGATCTCCGGGCGGTGCACCAGCGCGCGCGCAATGCCCACGCGCTGCTTCTGCCCGCCGGACAGCGTGGCCGGATACACCTGCGCCTTGTCGGCCAGGCCCACCAGTTCCAGCAACGCCATCACGCGCGGCACGATCTCCGCGCGCGGCACGCCGGCCACGCGCAAGGGCAAGGCCACGTTCTCGAACACGGTCTTGGCCGACAGCAAATTGAAATGCTGGAAGATCATGCCGATGCGCCGGCGCAGCGCCACCAGGCCGTCTTCATCCAGCGTGCCCACGTCCACGCCATCCACGCGCACCTGCCCGGCGCTGGGACGCTCCAGCATGTTGATGGTGCGTAACAGCGTGGACTTGCCCGCGCCGCTACGCCCGATGATGCCGAATACCTCCGCGCGCGACACCGTGAACGACACTTCCTGCAAAGCGGCCGCGGGCGCGCCCGGGTAGTGCTTGCCAAGCTGCTCGAAGACGATATGCGGCGGACTTGATTGCAGCGGGGGCGCTTGTGACACGATGAAAATCCTCCGGGAACAACTTGAACAACATGAACAACGACATCCGCCACATCAGAACGCAGGGATCACCGAGCCCTGGTACTTGGTCAGGATGAACTTGCGCACCTCATCCGACTGGTACGCCTTGATCAGCGGTGCCACCCACGGCGCCGCCTTGTCACGCTCGCGCACGGCGATCACGTTCACGTACGGGTTGCGCTCCTTCTTCTCCACCGCAATGCCATCGCGCGTGGCGATCAGCCCGGCCTGGTAGGCAAAGGTGTTGACCACGGCGGCGGCATCCACGTCCGGCAGCGAGCGCGCCAGCACCACCGAGGCGCTCTCCACCAGGTCCAGCTTTTTCGGGTTGGCGGTGATGTCGCCCAGCGTGGCCGTGCCGGTGTACGGGTCGAAACCCTCGCGCAGCTTGATCAGCCCGTGGTCGCGCAGGATCACCAGCGCCCGGGTCTGGTTACTCGGATCATTGGGAATGCCCAGCCGCGCGCCCTGCGGCAGCGACTCCAGCGACTTGTATTTGCGCGAGTAAAAGGCGATCGGCGAGATCAGCGTGTCCGCCACCGCCACGATCTTGTAGCCGCGCTGGTTGATCTGGTCACGCAGGAACGGCTTGTGCTGGAACGCGTTGGCGTCAAGGTCGCCATTGTTCAGCGCTTCGTTGGGGCTGGCGGTGCCGGTAATCACGATCGGCTCCACGTTGAGGCCTTGCTTGCTGGCCACCTTGGTCACCACTTCCCAGATCTCTTCGTCCACCCCGCCGCGCACGCCGACCTTGATGGGCTTGTCGGCGGCCAGCGCCGGGGCAGCGCCGATGGCGAGCGCCGTCGTGGCGGCGAGGACCGTGGAGAAAATTGCACGCAGGTTCATAAGCCGTTCACCTCGAAGACGTTGCTGGCGTTGATTGAGCTGGCGAAATGCCAGGCAACCAGTCTAGGTAAGCGACGGCATGCCGGTCCAAGAATAAAACCGCAATAGCAAATCCGGAAATCCTGCCAGCGTGGCAGCCGTGGCGACCAGAAGTCAAAGCGTGCGCACGCCGTACGCATATCCATGCGCCGATTTGTTCTTTCCGCATGCCGGGCCGGCTGCGTAAAGTGATGGGTTTCCGTACGCCGCGCGAGCTGCACGGCTCGCGCCGCCATCACCCCAAGGCTCTACCATGGCTTCCTCCCCGGGGCACGCGCCCGCCACCCCCATCCACAGCGAAGTCGATTTCGACGCGCCGGGCAAGCACACCGGCTACCTGCGCCTGCCGCACTCCGCGCATCGCTCCGCCTATGGCTGGCTGCCCATCCCGATCGCCTCGGTACGCAACGGCGAAGGCCCCGCCGTGCTGGTGATGGCAGGCAACCACGGGGACGAATACGAAGGCCAGATCCTGGTCTCGCGGCTGATCCGCGCGCTCACGCCGGAGATGGTGCAGGGCCAGGTGATCCTGCGGCCGCGCGGCTAGCTGGGCACCTCCATCGGCTCCATCGCGCCAAACCGCCACGACAACCGCCGCGCCGCCTGCAATAGCGTCCCGGCCGTTGCGCCGTCGGTACCGCTGTCGAAGCTGCCCGATGTGCCAATCAGGGCGATGACGAGCGCAATGCTGCCGGTGTGGTCGAACACGGCCGCCGCAAGTGTGTCGATACCGGGCACGGGCCGGCTCAGCGCATTGTCGATCCCCTGCGCGCGGATTTGCGCCAGCCGGGCCGCGTACGCAGGCGCAAGCGCTTCGCCCGCGCCGCCGTCCGCTTCGACGGCTTCCGCTTTCGGTACACCTGCTAGCCGAAGCGCGTCCTGGCCCAGCAGGCCAATCAGCACAGGCTCCGGCAGGTGCGCCGCGAACAGCCGGCCGATCGCCGTATTAACCAGCGACAGCACGGTGCCGACCCGCAGGCTGACGTGCTGTGGCCGCGCGGCTTCCTCCAGGCGGACCACGGTCGGCCCCAGCGGGCCAAGCACTGCCATTGCCACGCTCAGGCTGGTCGCGCCCGCCAGTTCGATCACTTCCGGCTCGGCCTCGCGGGTTGGCGAGAGCCGCTGCAAGGCGATCAGCCCGAGCTCGAGGCCCAGCGGGCCGGACAGGAAATTGCCCGCCGCGTCGCGCGCCAGCAAGCCGATCTTCTGCAGGCTGACCAGATGCGGGAACGCTTTGGCGGGCGGCATGCCGGCCGCGCGCGCAAGGTCGCGCAAGGGCAGCGGCCGCCCGGCCGCGACCAGCGCGGCAAGCAACTGGCCGGTGTTGTCCAGCGACTGGATGCCGCGTTGCGGCTTGGCGGCTTCGCCCGGGATGTCGTCGATTGGCATGGGGGCGGGTGTCATTCGGCTTCGGTAGTGGCGACGATCGCGTCACGGATGGCGGCGGCGGTGTCTAGCAATGCGACAGCCACGGGGCCGCGCCAGCCCACATCGATGGCGCCGGTCGATCCCACCACGGTCAGCGCCAGGCGCAGCCGCCCGCTGGCGTCCAGCACCGGCACGCACAGGCTGCTGACGGCGGGGCTTGGCGCGTCGATGCTGCGCTCGATGCCGCGCTCGCGGATAGCGGCAAGCTCCGCGTCGAACGCGGTGGCGTCCACGGCGGGCGTGTCGCCCGCGTGCTGCTGCGCCCAGATCGCCTGCCACTGGCCTGGCGGAAGAAACGCGCAGAAAACACGGCCGGTCGCCGTTGCCGACAGCGACATCACCGTGCCGACGTGCAGGTTCACGTGCAAGGGCGAACCGGCGTGTGCATAGCGCACGATGGTGGGGCCCTGCGGGCCGGCGGCGCAGATCGCCACACTGAACCCGCACGAGCCCGCCAGCGCGGCCACCCGCGGCACCGCCGCCCGGTAGGCCGGATCGTGATCCAGATACAGCATGCCGAGCTGCAGCGCCAGCGGGCCTGGCTCGTAGCGCCCGGACAGGTGGTCGCGCTTGATCAGGCCAAGCCGCACCAGGCTGACCAGGTAAGTGTGTGCTTGCGCGGGCGCAATCTGCACGCTGGCCGCAAGCTCGGCCAGGGCCATCGGCGCACGGACATCGGCCAGCGCGCGCAGGAAGCGGCCGCCGACTTCCACGCTCTGGATGCCGCGCTGCGCCTTCTCCTCGCCGCCGGCGTCCGCCATGTGCTCCTCGGATCGCGCTGATCGTGCTGGTCGTGGCATTCGGCCCCCGCTTGAAAACCCAGATAGTAATCGACCCGACGCCATCCACCTGGCAAGACCGAGGGTTTCCCCTTGGATTTCTGCGTCTTGCCTGTGCCTTACCCGTCTCGCCAAGTTAGTTAGTCAAAAACAATACGATTTGTTATTGACTAATTTCACTGCGATTCCTAAGATGGCCTTACCCCGATACCGGTGCAGCTATAGAGTGAATACGGGGCGAGACAGTCCCCCGCTATGCAGTGATCCGCTCCGGCGCCTGCTGTCTCGTCTTTTCCCCACGCAAGACAAAAGAGATGAGGCAAGCATGAGCAAGGCATTCGCATCCCAGGCCGACCTGGAAGCCAAGAAAGTCACCTTCACCCAGCTCTCCGAGAACGCTTACGCGTACACCGCCGAGGGCGATCCCAACTCCGGCGTGATCATTGGCGACGACGGCGTGCTGATCGTCGACACCACCGCCACGCCCGCCATGGCGCAAGACCTGATCGCCAGGATCCGCTCGGTGACGGACAAGCCCATCAAGTACGTCGTGCTCTCGCACTACCACGCGGTGCGCGTGCTGGGTGCTTCGGCCTATTTCGCCGAAGGCGCGCAGCAGATCATCGCCAGCCGCGGCACCTACGAAATGATCGTGGAGCGCGGCGAGGCCGACATGAAGTCGGAGATCGAACGCTTCCCGCGCCTGTTCGCCGGCGTGGAAACCGTGCCGGGCCTTACCTGGCCGACGCTGGTGTTCGAGAAAGAAATCACCCTGTACCTCGGCAAGCTCGAAGTGCGCATCGCCCATCTGGGCTCGGGCCACACCAAGGGCGATACCGTGGTCTGGCTGCCGTCGCAGAAGGTGCTGTTCTCCGGCGACCTGGTGGAGTACGACGCGGCCTGCTACTGCGGCGACGCGCAACTCGAGCAATGGCCTGCCACGCTCGACGCCTTGCAGGCGCTGGGCGCCGAGAAGCTCGTCCCCGGCCGCGGCCCGGCCCTGACCAATCCGGAAGAGGTCAAGAAGGGGATCGAGTACACCAAGGATTTCGTCACCACGCTGTTCCAGGCGGGTAAGGAAGCCGTGGTGGACCGCCTGGACCTGAAGAGCGCGATGGCCCATACGCGCAAATCGATGGACCCGAAATTCGGCCACGTCTTCATCTACGAACACTGCCTGCCGTTCGACGTGTCGCGCGCCTTCGATGAGGCCAGCGGCATCCAGCATCCGCGCATCTGGACCGCGCAGCGCGACAAGGAAATGTGGGCCGCGCTGCAAAACTGAAGGCCAATCGCCGCATAGATGGAATGGCCGTACAGCGTGGATGGAGACACAAGCATGAGCAACGATTACCAGAACCAGTCATTTGAGTACCAGCCCTGCCGCGAGCAAAGGCAGGCGCACGCGGGCAAGCCGCACCCGGTGATCGTCGTCGGCGCCGGGCCGGTCGGCCTGGCCACCGCGATCGACCTGGCCCAGCACGGCGTGCCGGTGGTGCTGGTGGATGATGACTGCACGCTGTCGAGCGGATCGCGCGCGATCTGCTTTGCCAAGCGCACGCTGGATGTCTTCGACCGGCTCGGCTGCGGCGAACCCATGGTGGACAAGGGCGTGCGCTGGCACGTCGGCAAGGTCTTCGTGCGCGACGAGCAGGTCTACACCTTCGACCTGCTGCCGGAGGCGGGCCATCAACGGCCGGCCTTCATCAACCTGCAGCAGTATTACGTCGAAGGCTTCCTGCTCGATCGTGCACGCCAGTTGCCGAACCTGGAGATCCGCTGGAAGCACAAGGTGACGGGCATCGAACAGCGTCACGCCGGCACGCCGGACGCGGCCGTGGTGCTGACCGTCGACACACCGGACGGCCCCTATGCGCTCACCGGACGCTACGTGGTGGCGGCCGACGGCTCGCGCAGCCCGCTGCGCAACCTGCTGGGCCTGGACAGCAAGGGCCGCACATTCAAGGATCGCTTCCTGATCGCTGACGTGAAGATGGAAGCCGAATTCCCCACGGAGCGCTGGTTCTGGTTCGACCCGCCTTTCCATCCGAACCAGTCGGTGCTGCTGCACCGCCAGCCCGACAATGTCTGGCGCATCGACTTCCAGCTCGGCTGGGACGCTGATCCCGTGCTGGAAAAAACGCCGCAGCGCGTGATTCCGCGCGTGCAGGCGCTGCTCGGGCCGGACGCGAAGTTCGAGCTGGAATGGGTCAGCGTCTATACCTTCTCCTGCCTGCGCATGGACAGTTTCCGCCATGGCCATGTGCTGTTTGCCGGCGACTCCGCGCATGGCGTCTCGCCGTTCGGCGCGCGCGGCGCCAACAGCGGCGTGCAGGACGCGGAGAACCTTGCGTGGAAGCTGGCGTACGTGATCCAGGGCCGCGCGCCGGACAGCCTGCTCGACACCTATGCGAGCGAGCGCGAATACGCCGCCGACGAGAACATCCGCAACTCGACGCGCTCGACGGATTTCATCACACCGAAGAGTGCGGTCAGCAAGGTGTTCCGCGATGCCGTGCTGGCGCTGTCGAAGACGCATGCGTTCGCCCGGCAGCTGGTGAATAGCGGGCGGCTGTCGTTGCCATCGGTGCTGCGCGATTCGACGCTCAACACGCCTGACACCGGCGACTTTGCCGGCACCATGGTGCCGGGCACGGCCTGCGTGGATGCGCCGATCTCCAGTGCGCAAGGCCAAGGATGGCTGCTGCCGCAACTAGGCGGGCAATTCACCGCGCTGCTGTTCGGCATACCCGACGCCGACAGCCTGGCCGCCTTGCAACGGCTGCAGCAAGGCACCGTGCCGCTCAGGCTGGTGGTGGTCAGCGCGCAAGCCATGTCCGCTGCATCGCCCGGCATAGCGGTGTGGCACGACGCCGAGGGACTCGCGGCGCAGCGCTATGACGCGCGGCCCGGCACGCTGTACCTGATCCGCCCCGACCAGCATGTCTGCGCGCGCTGGCGGCAGGTCGACATCGCCGCCGTCCAGCAGGCCATGTCACGCGCGACCGGCAACTTGCTCGGCACGCAGACCGGCGCACCGGCAGCGCAAGCGGCCGCTGCGGTAGCGGCATGAATCCCGCCGCGACATTCTGAGTCAGAGAGACAGCAATGGCACTCAACACCCAACCCAACCTGGCGCGCGCCGACGACTTCTACGAAGCCCTGATCGACATGCACCGCGATCTCGACGACGGCCAGAGCCAGGCGGCCAATGCGCAATTGATCCTGTTGCTCGCAAATCACATCGGCGACCACGACACGCTCGCCGCCGCCATGCAGCTCGCGCGGCAGGGCGCGGCGCCGGAGATCAGCGCGCAAGCCTGATTGCAGCGGGCGCGGCCCGCTTCCCGCTTCCCGCTTCCACTCATTGCCAATACGCACCAGACGTCGGCATCCAGGGCCCGGCCGGGCCCGCGTTCCCGGAGACAATCCATGACCTATTCCTCTGCAGGGGCCATTGCGCCCCCGGCTCGTGCTGCCCGCGACGAAGACGCGCTCTATCGCAAGATCTGGCTGCGCATCATCCCTTTCCTCTTTGTCTGCTACGTCATCTCCTTCCTCGACCGGATCAATATCGGCTTTGCCCAGCTGCAGATGAAGCAGGACCTGGGCTTCAGCGATGCGATGTACGGGCTGGGCGCCGCCGTGTTCTATGTGGGTTACGTGCTGTGCGAGGTGCCCAGCAACATGCTGCTGGCCCGCTTTGGCGCCCGCCGCACCTTCACCCGCATCATGCTGCTGTGGGGCCTGGCGTCGGTCGGCATGATGTGGGTGTCGACACCCACGCACTTCTATACGCTGCGCTTCCTGTTGGGCGTGTTCGAAGCCGGCTTCTTCCCCGGCATCGTGCTGTACCTGACTTACTGGTTCCCGGCGCGGCGGCGCGCCGCCGTGATGGCCATTTTCTTCGCGGGCGTTGCCGTGGCCGGCGTGCTGGGCGGGCTGGTGTCGGGATGGATCATGCGCGACATGGCCGGCGTGCTCGGGCTCTATGGCTGGAAGTGGATGTTTGCCATCGAAGGTGCGCCCGCCATCTTGCTCGGGCTCGCCGCCGCGGTGTTCCTGGTCGATGGCCCGCAGCAGGCGAGCTGGCTCACCGCCCCGGAGAAGGCATTCCTCGCCGCGCATAACGGGCCGGCCGGACAGGCCACGCGCGCGCACTCGTTGAGCGCGCTCATCGAGGCGTTGCGCAACCCGCGCATCTACCTCTTTGCCTTCATTTACTTCGCGCTGACCTGCGGCTCGCTCACGCTGAGCTTCTGGATGCCCCTGATGATCCGGGACTTCGGCATCACCGATGTGATGTCCATCAGTCTTTACTCCGTCATCCCGAACGCCGTCGGCGCCGTCGGCCTGATCCTGATCGCCCGCCACTCCGACCGGCGCGGCGAGCGGCATCGCCATTTCGTCGCCTGCACGGTGGGCGGCGCGCTGGCACTGGCGCTGCTGACCCTGCACCTGCCCAGCTTCGCGGCGATGCTCGCGCTGCTGTCCGCCGCGTGCGTGCTGATCTTCGCAGCATTGCCGATCTTCTGGTCCTTGCCGCCAAGCCACCTGCCAGCCCACACCGCTGCCGCCGGCATTGCCTTTATCAGCAGCATCGGCATTACCAGCGGCATCGTCAGCCCGTGGGTGATCGGGCAAATCAAGACGCACACGGGCAGCATGGACAACGCGCTGTACCTGCTCGCGGCGTTGCTGCTGGCCAGCGGCGCCGCCATGTGGGCGGGCGTGCCGAAGGCCGAGCCACGGCACTGATCGCCGGGGGCCAGTTGGCCCCCGAGCTCCCATCTTTTTGGGGTTTCGACTAAACTTGCCCGCCCTCTTGTCGATATGAGGGGCGTACTGGCGCCTTCCTTGGCACGCTCGCTTTGCGCGTGCGCACAAGGCGGCCTCCAGGCAGTTCCAGGTCAACATCCAGAAAGGTCTTCCATGCACGCCGGTAGCTACAACAGTTTGCTTGTGCTGTTCTCACTGCTTGTGGCGATGCTGGCCTCCTACACCGCCCTGGACATGGCCGGGCGCATTGCCACCGCGCAAGGGCGCGCGGCCCACTGGTGGCTGGCGGGCGGCGCCTGCGCCATGGGCACCGGCATCTGGTCGATGCACTTCATCGCCATGCTGGCGTTCCACCTGCCGATTCCGCTGGGCTACGACCTGCCCATCACCGTGGCCTCGCTGCTGATCGCCATCGCGTCATCCGCGCTCGCGCTCTGGCTGGTGGGCCGGGAGACCTTGCCATGGCGGCGCCTGGCTGGCGGCGCCTTGTTGATCGGCAGCGGCGTTGCCGGCATGCACTACACCGGCATGGCTGCACTGCGCATGGTGCCGGGTATCCACTACATCCCCTCGTTGTTCGTCCTGTCCGTGGTCATTGCGGTCCTGGCGTCGGGCACGGCGCTGTGGATCGCGTTCAACCTGCGGCGCGAGTCCGTCTGGGTGCGGCCCTTGCGCGCGGGCGCATCGGTGGTGATGGGCTTTGCCATCGCCGGGATGCACTACACCGGCATGGCGGCCGCGCAATTTCCGATCGGCGCCGTCTGCGGCGCGGCGCGCGACGGCATGGACTCCGGCTGGCTGGCCGTGGTGATCATCGTCGTCACGCTGGCCGTGCTGGCGATTGCCCTGATCACCTCGGTGCTCGACATGCGCCTGGAAGCCCGCACCTCCATGCTGGCCATCTCACTCGCCGAAGCCAACCAGGAACTGACCTACCTGGCGCTGCACGACAACCTCACCAAGCTCCCCAACCGCGCACTGCTGGAAGACCGGCTCGAGCAGGCGATCCAGGGCGCCACGCGGGAGAAGAGCCGCTTCGCCCTGATGTTCATGGACCTGGACGGTTTCAAGGCGGTCAACGACGCCTACGGCCATCCCGTCGGCGATCAGTTGCTGGTGGAAGTCGCGCGGCGCATCGGCGCCAATGTTCGGTCGCAAGACACCATTGCACGGCTGGGCGGCGACGAGTTCGTGCTGCTGGCCGGCGTCAACGAGCCGGCGGATGCCGCCACCCTTGCCGAAAAGGTGCTGAGCGCCATGCGCGAGCCCTTCCAGGTAGCCGGGCGCGAGTTGCGCGTCTCCACCAGCATCGGCATCGCCATGTACCCTGGCGATGGCGAGCTCCAGCACGATTTGCTGACCAACGCCGACGCGGCGATGTATCACGCCAAGGCGCTGGGCCGCAACACCATCTGCTTCTTCGAAGCATCGATGAACGCCAACGTGCACGAGCAGCTTCAGCTGGTGCAGGACATGCGCATGGCGCTGGAACGCCGTGAGCTGACCCTGCAGTACCAGCCCAAGCTCACCGCCCCCAGCGGCCCGATAGTCGGCGTGGAAGCCCTGGTGCGCTGGATGCACCCCACGCGCGGCCTGATCGCCCCGGACCAGTTCATCCCCCTCGCGGAGAAAACCGGCCTGATCGTGCCGATCGGGGACTGGATCCTGGACGAAGCCTGCCGGCAGATGCGGGCATGGCGCAACGAGGGCCGCCCCGAGTGGACCATGGCGGTCAACCTCTCGGCGCTGCAGTTCCGGCACGCCAGCCTGATCGCGACCGTGCGCGACACGCTGGCCCGGCATGAGCTGGAGCCAGCCTGCCTGACGCTGGAGGTCACCGAATCCACGGCCATGCGCGACGCGGACGCCAGCCTGCAGATCCTCGAGCAGCTCCACGACATGGGCGTGCGCATCTCGATCGACGACTTCGGCACCGGCTACTCGAGCCTGCTGTACCTCAAGCGGCTGCCTGCGAGCGAGCTGAAGATCGATCGCGGATTCATCCGGGACCTGTCACGCGATACCGAGGATGCGGCGATTGTCTCGGCCATTGTGGCGCTGGGGCGGACGTTGAATTTGAATATCGTTGCAGAAGGGGTCGAAACGGCGAAGCAGCAGGAGTTCCTGACGCGGCTTGGATGCAATTCGCTGCAAGGATTCCTGCTCGGACGGCCAATGTCCGCGGAGAACCTGATTGAATCGCTGTCCAGCGACAATCTGCTATTGGATGCCGGATGAAGAAGGCCCCATACCCTGGGGCCACTAAACGACGCGGGCTACCTCACGCCGCATTATGACTAGCCAAATACTTGACCAACCCCTCAATCCCCCCTTTGGCCACAATATCCGCGAACTGCTTACGATAAACCTCAATCAGCCAAGCCCCGCTCATATTGATATCGTAAATCGACCACCCCGCCGCGCCCTTCTGCAGCCGATAATCGATCTGCACCTCATCCCCGTTGTTCAGCACGCTGGTCTCCACCACCACATCCTTTCCCGCGGTCCGCGGCGCCTTGTAGCGAAACTTCAGCGTCTGCTCGCGCACTTGTGAAAGGGACAAGGCGTAGCTGCGCACCAGCAGCGTCTGGAACTGCTCGTAAAGCTGCTTCTGCTGCTCTGGCGTGGCAGTGCGCCAGGCGCTGCCGACCGCAAGCCGGGTAGTGCGCTGAAAATCGGCATAAGGAAGGAACTGCCGGCGCACCACGGCCGTGATCTTGTCCAGATCGCCGTTGCGGGTGTCGGCGTTGGCCTGGATGGTGGTGAGTACGCCTTCGACGGCGGCGCGGACCATGCGGTCCGGCGAGGCGCGGTCAACGCCCACGGCTGCGGGACTCTCGCCAGGTGTCGCTGCCGGCGCGGTGATGGGCAAGGATGCGCCAAGGACAAAGACAAAGCCGGCGCAAACCGCGAGCACGGTGGCGTGGCATCCCGCACGGGCAAAGCGATGGCGGAAACGGCGAGGCATCGCAATGATCCTCCACGAACAAGATGCGCTCGCCCGGGGCCCGGGGTACCCGCATCTCTTGCCTAATGCTAGTGCTTTGCCGCCAAAAATAAAATGACGAAAACGACAGTGGCCGGCGCGCACCACGCACCGGCCAATGCCAGCAGGCAATTACTGGGTCAGCGCCTTGAAACCTTGCAGCAAGCGCTCGATGTCATCCATCTGGATATTGCCCATCGTGGAAATGCGGAACAGCTCGGCCGACAGCCCGCCCTGGCCCGCATAGATGACAAACCCGCGTTCCTTCAGGCCGTCGTGCAACTGGGGATACGACAAGCCGGCCGGCAAGCGGTAGGCCCGCAGCACCACGGAGGACTGGTCCGACGGCCACAGGGCCGGCATGCCCAGGGCCTCAAGCCCGGCGCGCGCGCGTTCCGCAAGGGCCGCATAGCGCGCATGGCGGGCGCGCCAGCCACCCTCTTGCGCCAGTTCGCGCAGCGCTTCCACCAGTGCGTAATAGGCATGCACCGACGGCGTGAACGGTGTATTGCGCTGGTCCTGCAAGCGCGCGAGCCGCCCGAGATCGAGGTAGTACGTCCGGCTGGCGGCTTGCTCCAGCGCGCTGCGCCGCACAATGACGAACGATGCGCCCGGCACGCCATGCAGGCACTTGTTGGCCGTGGCCGCCACCGCGGCAATGCTGCCGCCGAAATCGATCGCCTCGGCGCCGAAGCTGCTCACGCCATCGACCAGCAGGCGCACATCCCGCGCGCGGCACAGTGCGTCCAGTGCCTGGAGGTCGTTCAGGCGGCCGGTGGTGGTTTCATGATGGATCACCGCCACGTGCGTGATCGCGCAGTCCGCTTCGAGCGCGGCGGCAATGCGGGCAAGATCGGGCGCTTGCATCCAGTCGTGCGCAACGACCTCATGGGCGATGCGGTACTGCGTGGCGATCTGCGTGATGCGCTCGCCGTACACGCCGTTCTGGACGATCAGCAGCTTGCCTTGCTCGGGCACCAGCGCGGCGATCATGCTCTCCACCGCCGCCGTGCCGGAGCCGGTCATCAGGACCGCGGCCCACTCGGCGGGATCCAGCTCGTAGATGTCCAGCAGGCGTGCGCGGGCTTCGTCCTGCAGGTCGAAGAACTCGCTTTCGCGGTGGCACAGGTCGGGCTGCAGCAAGCTTTGGCGGACACGTTCCGACAGGGTAACGGGGCCCGGATTGAGTAGCAGCATTTACTTCCCTCCTTGGTCGGCACCGATGTGTCGCGCCAGGCGCGTCTTCACATCGACCGGGGTGATGGTCGGGCGCGGCAAGCCATCCGGCGTGCCGGCGCTGATCGTCAGCGCGACAAAACGCGGGCCGGTGGCGCTCGCAGGCGCGGCCGTGAGCGTCTGGTCTAGCAGGTCGAGCTGGTCGCCTTCGGCCGCCGACGCATAGCCGCAGGCAGACGCCACGCCGGCAAACGAGACATGGTGCGACACGGTCGCCTGTCCGCCGGTGGAGTCATGGGCGCCGTTGTCGAGCAGCACATGCGTGAGGTTGCCCGGGCCATAGGCGCCGAGCGTGGCGAACACGCCCATGCGCATGAGCGCCGCGCCGTCGCCATCCACGGCGACCACGTTGAGGTCCGGACGCGCGAGCGCAAGGCCTAGCGCGAAGGGCGTGAGGCAGCCCATCGAACCCACCATGTAGAGCTGGTTGGCTCGGTCGTCGAGCGCGTAAAGCTCACGCCCGCAGAAGCCGGTCGATGCCAGCACCACGGTCTTGTCCATTGGTGTATGCGCGATCACGCGTTGCAGCGCGTCGCGGCGCGTCGGCAGGCCATCGCGCGATGCGCCCTGCGCGCCCGAGAGCGGCGTGCACTTGGGGCGCGGCGCGGGCTGCTCCTGCTGCTTGAGCGCATACGGCGCGACGCTGCCCTTTTGCATCACCAGCGCGTACGGACGGCCGGTGGCATCCATATGCGCCACCGCGCGATCCAGCGCCGGGCCAACCTCGGCCGGGTCGGTCGGGAAGGTTTCCCACGGGATTTCCATGGTGTCGAGCATCGTCGGGGTGACCGGGCCCATCAGCGCGTGCTGCGGTTCGTCAGCCACGCCCGGCTGCCCGCGCCAGGTCACGATGAGCAACTGCGGCAGGCGAAACGTCCACGTGAGCGAGGTCAGCGGGCTGACCGCATTGCCCAGGCCGGAGTTCTGCATCATGGTGACGCCGCGGCGGCCACCCTGCGCGCCCAGCGTCACGCCGGCGATCAGCGCCACCGCATCGCCTTCGTTCGCCGCCGACACGTAGTGCAGCGACGGATCCTGCATCACATAGTTGATGAACGGCGTGAGATACGAGCAGGGCACCCCGGCATACCAGTCGAAGCCGCGCGCACGCGCGGCCTCGACAAACTGTGCCGCTTCGATCATCGGGCTTCCTCTGCGTCCGTGCCGCCGACCGCAAACGGCGTCTGCGTATGCGCGAAATCGCCCGCGCGACGGAAGTCGTCGAGGTCGTTCACGCCGCGCCAGTGGCCGTGCACATACTTCACTTCGATCTCTTCGCCGGCTTCGACCAGCGCGTTGAGCAGCGCGGGCATGTCCAGCGTGTTGAAGTCGTCGCGCTTGCGCAGCTCGGCGACCAGCTTCTGCAGGCGCGCGCGGCCCTCGCCGCGCACGTTCAGCAGGCCGATCCAGCGGCCGTGCGGTGCCTGGGCTTGTGCGGCGCCCGGCTCCTGGCCCTTGCTCGACACATGGCGCAACAGGATCTTCTGGCCGAACAGGTCGCGGTCGTCGGGCGCGGAGCAATAGGCGAAATCACGCACGCTCTGGTTCGACTCCGTGGTCAGCGACGAGTCCACCACCACGCTGAACGGCGCGTCGCTCTCCAGCAGGTCGCGCAGGATATAGCTGCGGAACAGCAGGTCGCCGTAGGCGATCACGGTATCCGTCTGCAAGCCGTCGACGGCGCATGCCAGCGAGGCCAGCTCGCCGGTCTGCGCGTATTGCTCGTTGACCACCAGCTTGATGCCGGCCGTGTCGATGGCCTTGGCCTGGTAGCCGCCCACCACGGTGATGTCGTTGATCGACTGCTTCTTGAACGCGTCCACCAGCCAGCGCAGCAGCGGCTTGCCGGCCACGGGCAGCATGACCTTGGGACGGTCCTCGGTAAGGGGCTCCAGGCCGGTGCCACGGCCGGCCGCCAGCACCACCGCCGCGCCCGGCGCTTGCGAGCCGGACAGGTAGATCTTCTCGGCGGTCGAGTATTCGTCGGCGTCCTGCAGGCGGAAGATCTCGTTGACGGTGGCGATGCGGTCTTCCACGTTGACCAGCGTCTCGCTGTCGTGGATTTCCTTGGCCACGGCCTGCATCGAGGATGCCGCCACGCGGATCAGGTGGTTGGCCCAGATCACCACGCTGATGCCGGCCTTGCGGAAGGCTTCGGTCGGGGTGCTGTAGTACTTGGTCGGCACGATCACCAGCGGGCCCCGGCCGGCCCACTCGCGCGCGAACTGCAGGATCTCGTCCGGGCGCGACAGCTTGCTGTGGATCAGGATGGCGTCGGCGCCGGCCTGGCGATAGGCCTCGGCGCGGCGCAGGGCTTCGTCCATGCCCCAGCCTGCGATCAAGGCTTCCACGCGGGCAACGATGGAGAAGTTGTCGTCCGACTGCGAATCCTTGCCGGCCTTGATCTTGCCGCAGAACTCATCGATCTCGGCCAGCGGCTGGCGCTCGCCGTCGATGAAGCTGTTGGTCTTGGGAAACTGCTTGTCCTCGATGCACACGCCGGCAATGCCCCGCTGCTCGAGCTTGCGCACCAGGCGGCGCACATTGTTGAAGTTGCCGTAGCCGGTGTCGCCGTCCAGCAGGATCGGCAGGTCGCTGGCGTCGGCCATGAACTCCAGCGTGTCGACCACCTGGGTCCAGCTGGCTTCGTTGTTGTCGCGCACGCCGTACTGGGCGGAAATCGCCAGGCCAGAAGCCCAGATGGCCTTGAAACCGGCCTCGCGCACGATGCGCGCGGACAGCCCGTTGTGGGCTTCCATCATGAATTCCAGCTCGTTGCCGACAATCATCTGGCGCAGCCGGGCGCTGCGCGAGGCAGTCGAGAAAATCGGGTCAATCGCGTTCACTGTGCTACTCCCACAATCGGCTGAAGTTCGGGCAGGACTTCGTCGCGCGCACGCGCCACGTCGTTCGGGAAATCGATCTCGATCCACGGTGCGCCACTCACATCGGCGACATCGAATACGTGGCCGCCTTCGAGCAGCAGGTCGCGCACCGCTTCTTCGTGCGGCATGTTCGAGCGGCCGCTGTCGACGTATCCCTGGACGATCTGCGCCAGGCGGCGCGCCGTTTGCTCCTGAAAGCGGAAGAAACCGACCGACTCGCCAATGGTGTCGTATTCCAGGCCAACCGCGAGCTGCTTGCGCAGCTCCACCGGCACGCCGTCCTTCAGGCACAGCTTGACGGGTTCGTCGCCGGCTTCGAAATCACGGTCGATCAAGAGGCGGTTGGTGGTGCCGCCCGCCACCAGCGCGCTCAGGATGCGCTCGTCGTAGAGCACGTCCGCATCCATCAGCAGCACGTCGCCGCCGCGCGTGAGCGCATCGGCCACCGTGTGCACGGTCAGCACGCTGCCCAGGTCGTAACGCGGGTTCAGCACGATCTCCGGATAGGGGTCGCGCCCCAGCCGTACCAGTTCGGCTTCGACGTGTTCCGGCTGAAAGCCCAGCGCCAGCACGATCTCGTCCACCCCGGCCGCGTCGAGCATGCGCAGATGCCGCTCCAGCAGGGTAATGCCCTCAAAACGCAGCAGGCACTTGGGGAATTGCTCCCCGGGTTGTTGCTGAAGTCGCAGGCCTAGGCCCGCGGCAAGGATGATTGCTCGCATTCGTTCTCCGCACCCATGCAAATTGCCATCGATCAATCGGCGGCCCGCTGCACACCTGCTGCGCGCCGCCGTTGGAATTTTCGTTCACTCAAATGTAAATACAGCAGCCCCGGCGCGCCGAGCCCGATCTCGCGGGCGCGCTTTGCCAGGGATAGCGCCAGCGCCGCATCGGGCGGCAGGCCGACGATGGGCGCCAGCAGCAGGTAGCCGCCTTCCTGCGCGCCCAGCGAGCCGGGAATGGCAAATGCCGCGCCCCGGATCGCCTGCCCCACGCTCTCCAGCAGCAAGGCGTCGAGCCAGCTGACGGGATGCCCGAGGAAATGCAGGGCCAGCCAGACCTCGCCCGTGCCGACCAGCCAGCCCACCAGGCTCAGCGCGAAGGTGGACGCCACCTTGCGGCGGTCGCGGTACATGCCTTGCACGGCCGCGTCCACGGCATCGGCGCGCATGGTCAACCCCGACCAGTCGCGCTTGCCGAATACCTTCGACAGCAGGCGCAGCACCCGGCCGAACAGGCCGCGCTTCTGCACCACGTAGAAACCCGCTATGCATAGCGCAAGCACGGCGGTGACGACCAGGGTCGGCGTGCGCAGGTCCGCAAGCGCGTCGTGCCCGCCATACAAGCCAAACAGCGCCAGGCCGATAAAGGCGAACACCATCTGCGCCAGCGCCTGCATGGTGGTGCTCACCGTGATGGCCGCGGCGGCGTCGCGCATGCGCGTGCCGCGCTGCGCCAAGTAGCGCACCATCAGGACCGGGCCGCCGATCTGCCCCGCGGGCAGCAGGCTGTTGACGGACTCCCCGGCCCAGCGCGCCAGCAGCGCGTCGCGCATGGTGCCGTGGCCGGCCCGGCGGTCGAACAACACGTAGATGGCGCCGGCGTCCAGCACCAGCGGCAGCAGGTGGAACGCGGCGACCAGCACCAGGCCCCAGCCGGCCGACATGAACGTCGACGCGACGGAGCCGAATCCCTGCCAGGCGAGCAGCGCGACAAAGAGCGCCGCACCGATCGACAGGAAGAGCATGGCAGCGCGGGTCATGGGCGTGGCTTCTGGCCCGGCACCAGTTTCTTGAACACTTGCCGGAAGCCGAAATAGGCGACCGCGTCCTTCATATTGGAGATGAAGCGCAGCCACGGGCGCATGCCCGGATCGGTCACGTACTCGAAAGTCAGCGACACGCGCATTTCGTTGGCGCCGGCCGGCGTGATGCGGTGGCGCAGCTTGTCGCCATCGAAGAACACCAGCCCGCCGGGCGTGGTCTGCACCGAGCCGGGCTCATCGGGCACCTGCGCGTCGCGCGTGTGCAGTTCGTAGTCCAGGCGGCATGACGATTCCTCGATCACGCCCAGCAGCAGCGTGTAGCGGCGGCCGTCGTAATAAGAGGTGTCGTAGTGCCAGCCAATGTGGTCACCCTGGCGCGTGTAGTAATACAGCGCGTAGGCATGGGGATCAGAGTCGGGGGAGAGCAGCAGCTTCTCGCCGCACATCTGCTCCAGCCAGCCGATCAGCGCCTTCGACCGGTACAGCTCGGCGATGAACGGCGCGCGCTCGTCGATGGTGTGCCGGCTGACACTGCCGCCCTGCTTGTGGCCGGGCAGGTAATTGCGGTTGATCTGCGGCACCAGCGCGCGGGCGCTGGCCACCAGTTGCGCGGTGACCTCAGGCGCCAGGAAATCCTCCAGGTGCAGGAAAGCGCCCTGGCGCACGAAATCGGCGCGCAGCTGCTTGCTGTCGAGCCGGGCGGTGCGCTCGGCCACGCAGGCATCGGGATTGGGCAGCATGGCGCCGAGGGCAGGTTCCGCGGCCGGCCTTTGGCGGGAGGGAACCGAAGCGGAGGACGGGTCGTCCAGCGTGATGTCGTTGGCTTGCTCGCTCATCGGGTTTCTCAGATCTCCGTCGAAGCCGTGGCCGGCAGGGGACGCCGCATCACGCGCCAGTAATCGATGATGACCCAGGCCGCGAACAGGGGGGCGCCGATCGAGGCCGCCATCAGGAACGGCGCGATGCCGCTGGTCAGCGTAACGAGCGGCAGCAGGTAAAGCACGTCTTCTGTCTCGAAACCGCCGGCAGAGGCTTGCTTCGTCCCGCTTTTCCCCACACGCGACTCGATCCGCATGCGCAGGAAGAAGATCAGCGCCACCGCCACGCCGGCGAGCGTGCCTTGCAGCACAGGCGACATCGTGTCTGCCGCGGCCTGCCCGGAAATGGCTACGCCCATGCCCACGAAGAGCAGGACGGTAATCAGCGCATCGCTTGCCAGGTCATAAAAATGGCCTATCTTGCTCGATTTTCCGCTAATTCTTGCCAATTCTCCGTCAGTATGGTCAACGAAGTTGGACACCACGATCAGGAGCGCACCGTAGTTGGTCCACGCGAAACCGCCTTGCATCAGGCACGCTACCCCGGCAAGGCCGATCACGAGCCGCAGGGTGGTCAAGTGGTTCGGAGTGACCCAGGAGTCCTTGAGCGGGCGGACAAGCGCGCGCGCCAGACGGGCGTCCCAGGTAGGCGGAGCGGGAGGCTCGCCACGGGAATTCTTTGGATTTTTGTTCATCTGGAAAAAGGTCCACCGGCAGGAAAGCTGCCGCACGGCTCGCATACTAGCGCTGGATTGCGCACCTTGCATTGTGCGGACGCAACGCCGAAAGGCCGGCCGGGCCGCTTTTGGGGGCATACGCCAGTCAAACCGCTATGTTAAGCGATGTGACCCGCAACGGTAAGCGCGCGTGCACGGCGGCGACCTGGAAGTCGCCCACAAGCCGTCGAAGACGCGTTTACCTTCCGCATGCCGGCGGGCTGAACCTGGCGCGGCGGAACCCGGGGTTGCGGCGATCAACGTCGCGCCGGGCCCGGCTTCAGGGCTGGCTGCTTTCGCTGGCCCGTGCCCTGGCATCGTCTTGCGTGAAGGATGGCGCCGCCATGACTGACGGCGCGCTTGCCGGCACCTGCGCCGGGGCACTGGCCGGTGCCGCATCGACGGCGCCTTGCTCAATGGCCGGGCTGCCCACGCCCGGCAAGGCGGGCGGCACCGCCGATGCCGCCACGCTGGTGTCCGGCTCGGCCGCCGCCGCCGGCTCCGGCGCCGGGCGCGCCGCCCGCTTGGGCGCGGGCGGCGCTTCGGGCTTGGCCGCCGGCCCGAACCACCGCTGGTACCAGCCGCGTATCGTCCAGCCCAAGGCTTCAAAGAGGCCGGTCTCCTTTTGCTCCACGAAGCGGACGTTCGCATCGATCATGCGGGACCGGAGCGAACGCTGGAAAAAGTCGCCCACCATCGGCAGCGCGCTGTGCGCGCCCTGGCCCCAGTAGTCGCTGCGCAGCGTCACCCGGCTGTCGTTGAATCCGACCCAGGCGCCGGCTACCAGTTGCGGATGCATCAGGATGAACCAGCCATCGGCGTTGTCCTGCGTGGTGCCGGTCTTGCCGGCGACATCCGCGCGGATGCCGAAGCGCGTGCGGATGCTCGCGCCAGTGCCGCGGTCGATCACCCCACGCATCACGTCAATCAGCGTCTGCACGGTGGCAACCGGCAGTGCCTGCTCGGGTGACGCGGGGCGGAACGTCTCCAGCACCTCGCCCTTGCGGTCCTCGATGCGCGATACCATCACCGGCTCCAGGTAGGCGCCCTGATTGGCGATGGTGCCGTAGGCGCTGACCATTTCCTTCAAGGTGACCGGGCTGGTGCCCAGCGCCAGCGAGGGCACGGGATCGAGCCGGCTTTGCCGCACGCCCATGGCGCGCGCCAGCTTGGCCACCTTGGCCGGGCCAACGCTCTGCATCAGTTGCGCGGTGATGGTGTTCTTGGAATACACCAGGCCATCGCGCAGGCTCATGGCACGCCCGCTCGGGGGGCCATCGTCGGAGGGCCGCCAGACCTCGCCGCCGGCCAGCGGGATTTCCACTGCCTGGTCGACGAAGGTGTCGTCGGGCTTGGCACCTTGCTCAAAGGCCGCGCCATACACGAACGGCTTGAACGTGGAACCCGGCTGGCGCTGCGCCTGCTGGACGTGATCGAAGGCATCCAGGGTGAAGTCGCGGCTGCCTACCCATGCCTTGATTTCGCCGGTGCGCGGGTCCAGCGCTAGGAAGCCAGCCTGGATGCGGGTCTTGGACTGTCGCAGCGCCTGCATGAAGGCGGTGTCAGCCAGCAACTGCTTCATGGCCGCCTCCGGTGTCTGCCCGGACTCCCTGGCCGTGCGGTACGCCGGGGTCTCGCGCACAAACGCCTGTACCAGGTCTTTGTTGGCGGCCCAGCCCGAGCGCGGCGCCCACGCGGCGTCGGCGATGCCTTGCAGCTGGTTGCCCTGGCGCGCCACCGCCTGGTTGGCCAGCGCCTGCAGGCGCGAATCGATGGTGGTACGCACCACCAGCCCGTCGGTGTAGATGTTGTAGTCGTTGCGGTCCGCCCAGGTGATCAGCCATTTGCGCAGCTGCTGGGCAAAGTGCGGCGCCGGGCCGGGCGGCTCGGTCTGCCGCTCGAAGTCGATGCGCAGCGGGCGCTTCTTCAGCAACTCGTATTTCGCCGGCTCCAGCTTCTGGTACTTGACCATCTGCGCCAGCACGGTATTGCGCCGCTGCACGGCGCGCTCGGGGTTGATGACCGGGTTGTAGTAGCTGTTGCCCTTGAGCATGCCGATCAGCGTGGCGCTCTCCAGCACGTCCAGCCGGCCGGCGGATTTATCGAAGTAGGTACGCGCCGCCATCTCGATGCCGTAAGCGTTGTACAGGAACGGCACGGTGTTGAGATAGGTCTCGAGAATCTCGTCCTTGGTGTAGAGCGCCTCGATCTTCAGCGCCGTGATGGCTTCCTTGAGCTTGCGCGTGAGCGTAGGCGCGCGGCCGATCTCATCCGGATAGAGATTGCGGGCCAGCTGCTGCGTGATGGTGGAGCCACCTTGCCGGTCGCCGGAGAAGGTATGCAGCGCGGCCGAGCCCATGCGGCGCCAGTCCAGGCCAAAGTGCTGGTAAAAGCGGTGATCCTCGGTGGCGATCAGCGCGGTCGTCACATTGGGCGAGATATCGGCCAGGCGGACCCATTCGCGGTTGGCCCACTTGAACACGGCCAGCGGCTTGCCATCGGCCGACAGGATCTGCGCGGGCTGGTCGGACTTGGCCTTGCGGATATCGCTGATGCCCGGGGTGAACGGAATCAGCACCAGCACATAGAGCAGGAACAGCACCGGCACGGCGGCCACTGCCTTGGCCACGCCGCGGCGCGTGGGGCGCCGCAGGCGGGCAAGCCGCTCGGCGGCCAGGGTTTTGATCTGGGCCAGATTCATGAAGCAAGCAGCATGGGGCGGAGTCACATTCCGGCACGAAGAAAGGTCTGCATCCTACCAAAATCGCTTGCTGCACCCCGGCATATCGTCCCGCGCCTGGGAATCAAGGCCCCATCGGGGCCACTTCAGTCGAAGCGGTGCTCCGCAAGCACCAGGCTTTCGTCCACGCGTTCGTACTTGGACGCGTAGCTGGCATCGAAGCGCACCACGCGCTTGAGCTCCGGGGCATACCACGCCACCGCCGTGTAGGGCACGGAGGATGGTGCGCCATACGAGACGCCGTAGAACGGCCGCGCCACATAGCCCTTGTAGGCCAGGCGCAAGACGCGGAAGCTGCCGGCGGGCACCGTGATGGTGGACTCCCCGGTCACCTCGCCGGTGAGTTCCGTACGCAAGTCGGTGCCGGCCTGCTTGTAACTGTATTTCCATCGGGCACCCGGCTTGACGTCTTCGGGCACCCAGCCGCGCGGCGGCGATGCGCCATCGAACTCGCCACCGCTGGGCGTGCTGATCCGCGCGACGCGGCCGTCCAGGGTCTCGACGCGGGCGCCCTGGTTGAACGTAATGCGCTCATCCTCGACGCGATCGACCCGGTAGACCACATCGCGCCGCTTGCGTGTCAGCTTGTCGACCAGTTCATAGCGCCAGACCTCGCCAACGCGGGGCGACGCGCCGCCAGCCGGGGCAGCGCCGGCCTCGTCCACCACAGGCGCCGCAGCCGCCGGCGCTGGCGCTGGCGCTGGCGCGCGATAGCTGGCCATCGCCGCCACGCCGCGCTCCTTGATCTGAGCGATCCAGCTGGCGGGCAACGCCTTGGGCTTTTCGCCGGGCGCGCGCCCTGCCGACAGGATGCCCACGAGCCTGCCCGTCTCATCGAACAGGCCGCCACCGCTGGCCGCCGGCGGGAAATCAAGCGTGAGCTCGATGCGGTCCAGCTTGCCGTCCGAGCCCGCGCGCAACCCGGACACGCTGCCGTCCAGCACGACCACGCCCGCGGCCTCCGGGCTGGCTGCCGCAAGCACCTTCTGTCCGAACGACGGTGCCGCCGCGGCCGACACGCTCACGGCCGGCGCGCTGAAGTTCGCCACCCGCAGCAGGCACAAGTCGCGATCCACGTCCGGCGCGTCCAGCGTGGCGTCGTAGCTCACGTTGTCGCGCCGCACGGCAATCGCGCGCGCACCGGCCAGCACGTGGCAAGCCGTGACCAGTTGCCCCGGGCCGATCACCACGGCGGAGCCGGACGCCAGCGGCGCGTTATTGGCGCCCATTGCCCGCACGGCATAGATGCTTGGCGTGAGCTTGGTGAGCAGCTGCGCGGCATCGAGCGCGCTGGCATTGGCGGCGGCGAGCGCCAGGAAGACAGGAGTAACGATCAGGGCGAAGCGGCGCATCGGTTGCGGTGACCTTGTCATAGGCAGGAAGCCGGGAGGGGTTGCCGGTCCGCGTGGCAAGGCAGACGGCTTCGCGCAAACGCGCGACGGCGGTGAGGGTTTATCGTGAGGGTCTATCTATTCTGGCGTGGCCGTATTCTGCAATGGCCGGGGCGATAGGACAAGGGCGGCGCCGCCGCGCGAAGGCGATTGCGGGCAAGCCGGCGATCCGTTAACATCTGCGCCATGACCCGCGCGCAAAACCCGTCGATTATTCGCACCATCCCTGGGATGGTGGGTTAGCGCACGTGGACTGAGCACACAAAGCGACCCGCCCAACGAGGCGGGTTTTTTGTGCCCGTCTCCTTGGGGCCTGCAAACACCAAGGAGCCCGAAGATGCAGCCAACCCGCCCCGCAGAAGCAGAAGCAGCACAAGCAGCAGCACCCGCCGTCCTCTATATGGTCTGCGGCAAGATCGGCTCCGGCAAATCGACATTGGCCAGGCAGCTTGCTGCCCGGCCAGCCACCGTGCGGATCAGCGAGGACGACTGGCTGTCACGCCTGTATCCCGGCGAGATCCGGGAGGTCGCCGACTATGCCCGCTGTGCCGCAAGATTGCGTGACGCCATGGCCAGCCACATCGACGCGCTGCTGCTGGCGGGCCTGTCGGTCGTGCTTGATTTCCCTGCCAACACGCCGGCCACGCGAAGCTGGGCCAGGGCCATCGTCGAGCAGGCGGGCGTGGCGCATCAACTCCACTACCTCGATGTGCCTGACGCCGTGTGCAAGGCGCGCCTGCGCGCGCGCAACGCCAGCGGCACGCATCCGTTCGAGACAACGGATGCACAGTTCGATGCCATCACGCGTTACTTCGTGGCGCCCTCGCCGGACGAGGGCTTCAACGTGATCCGGCATGTGCCATCCGAGGCCGGCGCGGCGACAACCTGACAGGCAAAGCCGGGGAGGCAGCGGGCCGCATGGTTTGGCTCGCTATCATGGCGAACATGTTCACCCACTAATCGAAAACCGCCATGCCCCTGATGTTCGAGCTTGCATCCACCTTGCCGATCAGTGCCAGCCAGGCATGGCAGCGCGCGACCACGTCCGAAGGCATCAACGACGAGCTGTTTCCCTGGCTGCGCATGACGGCGCCGCCCGCCATGCGCGGCAAGGCGATCGGCGAGCTGCCGCTTGGCGAGCGGCTTGGCCGCAGCTGGCTACTGGCGTTCGGCATGTTTCCCGTGGATGCGGACGACATCATGCTGGCGGAGGTGGGGCCGGGCTACCGCTTCAAGGAAACGTCGCGGATGCTGAGCATGCGCAGCTGGGTGCACGAACGAACGGTCAGAGACACCCCTGGCGGCTGCGAGGTGCACGACCGGCTCACCTTTGCCTTGCGCGGACCCGCGGCCTGGCTGCCCGGCGGTGGCAACGCGATCGCAGCCGTCGTGAAATGGCTGTTTCGCCACCGTCATCGGCGCCTGGCACGGTGGGCACGAAATGCCAGGCGCACAGAATCCCCGGCCTCGCCCGACAATTCAAAATATTTCAATGAATAATTGAGATTTCAGTCACTAACGCGATCTGCCGGCGCCTAGACTTGCCTCACCGGCCCAGCAATCAAGCAGATCCAGTAATCCACGCGATGCGAGCCAAATTCAAATATTTCCAACTTTTTCGAGGCACCGCATCATGAACCCCAACGCTACCCAAATCGCTATCGTCTACCACAGCGGCTACGGCCACACCGCCAGGCAGGCACAGGCCGTTGCACGCGGTGCCGCCAGCGTCGATGGCGTAAAGAGCCTGCTGATCAGCGTCGACGACATCGACCAGCACTGGGACACGCTCGAAAACGTGGACGGCATCATCTTCGGCGCGCCCACCTACATGGGCAGCGCGTCGGCGCAGTTCAAAGGCTTTATGGACGCCACCTCGCGCAACGTGTTCGCCAAGGGCGGCAAATGGGCCAACAAGGTGGCGGCGGGCTTCACAAACTCGGCCTCGCGTTCGGGCGACAAGCTTGCCACGCTGCAGCAGATCGCGATCTTCTCCGCGCAACACGGCATGCACTGGGTCAACCTTGGCCTGCCCCCCCGGCCATAACAACTCGAAGTCGACCGAGGATTCGCTCAATCGCCACGGCTTCTTCCTGGGTGCGGCAGCGCAGTCGAATGCGGACGAAAGCGCTGATGTGGTGCCGCCGCTGGCAGACCTGCGCACGGCCGAGCACCTGGGTGCGCGCGTGGCGGAAGTGGCCCAGCAGCTGGCCGCTGGCCGCGCGGCACTGGCGTCGCTGAAGAAGGCCGCCTGAGGGCTTGCACCCCAGGACACACCCATGCGCCCCAATGCGCTCCACGTGATTGAAACGTTTCATAGCGTGCTACACTGCATGCCACAGGAAACGACGATATCCGTGGAGTGCCATGCAGAAAAAAGCCGCGGCGCAGCGCAAGCCGACCCTGAAGGACCTGGCCGAGCAAGCGGGCGTTTCGGTTGGCACCGCCTCCAATGTGATGGCGGGGCGAGACGGCCCGTCCGCCGAGACCGTCGCCCACGTGTTCGAGGTGGCGCGCAAGATCGGCTATGTCACCAACGCCGCGGCCCGCAGCCTGCGCTCGCGGCGCTCGCGCCTGGTGGCCTGCCTGGTGCCGGACATCACCAACCGCTTCTACGGCGTGATCGTGCGCGCGGCCGAACAAGTGCTGCGCGAAGCCGGCTACACCTTGCTGCTGGTCGACACCCATAACGACACCGAACGCGAATGCGAGCTGCTGCTGGACGTGACCCGCGTCGGCGTTGACGGCGTGCTGTTCGCGCCCGGCTCCGAGAGCTCCGGAAAGCTGCAGCAGCAGATCGCGCAGGTGGATGTGCCGCTGGTGATCCTGGACCGCGATATCGCCCCGGACCGGCCCAGCGTCAAGGTGGACCACTTCAGCGGCGCGCTGAAGACCGCCAACTATCTGCTCGATCTCGGCCACCGCCGCATTGCCCTGCTCTTCCCCAGTTCGCACCTGCGCCCGGCGCGCGAGCGCTGGCATGCCTTCGAGACGGCTGCCGCCGCGCGCGGCCTCGGCGATGCGCTGGAGCTTGTGCGCATCGACACCAGCTCGATGGACGTCGCCTTTTCGCAATGCCTGGCGCTGTTCCAGCAAGCCGCGCCGCCGACCGCCATCTTTGGGCTGGGCACGACCCTGCTCGCCGGCGCGCTCAAGGCGGCGCGCCAGACCGGACGGGACATTCCGGGCGACCTGTCGGTGGTGTGCGTGGGCGATACCGAACTGGCCCAGGTGCACACGCCCGAGCTGACCACGCTCACCTGGAACCTGCAGGACCTGGGGCGCCATGCCGCCCGCCTGCTCCTTGCCGAGATGGAGCCCGGCATCGAGCCGCAAGGCAGCCCTGGCGCAACCGCGCACCTGATGCTGACCTGCGAGCTGATCCTGCGCGAGTCCTGCGCCGCCATCGGCACGGGGGCAGGCAGAAAACCAGCGCGAGGCCGGGCGAAGCGCCTCGCCAGCTAGGCCTGCCGCCTTATCCCCGGACCCATCACGCAAGCCCCCGCCGGGCAGCGCAATGCCGCCCATGCGGCATGCCCTGACCCTGGCTCGAGCCCTTGCAGGCAGTCGTTTACCCTTTATATGAAACGTTTCAATTCAGTGCTATATTTTTCCCATCCCTGGTAGCGGGGATCACGTAAAGATCACCCAAAGATCACCCACGGAGACAGCCCTAGCATGCCGGACAGCAATCGCAAAGGAATGAGCCGGCTTGCCGGCAAGGCAGCCATCGTCGTAGGCGCGGGATCGATCGGCGCCGACACCAGCAACGGCGCGGCGGCCGCCATCGTCTACGCCCGCGAAGGCGCGCGGGTGCTGTGCGTGGACCGCGACCTGGCGCTGGCCCGCAGGACCGCGAGCCAGATCGAGGATGCGGGCGGAAGCGCCAGCGCCTTCGAGGCCGACGTGCGCGACGGCGCCCGGCTGGCTGCCATGGTGCAGGCCTGCCGCGAGCGCTATGGCCGCATCGACGTGCTGCACAACAACGTGGGCATCGAGGAGATCGGCGAGCTAGAGGACATCACGGAGCAATCCTGGGACCGGGTGTTCGACATCAACCTCAAAGGCGCCATGCTCGCCTGCCAGAAGGCAATGCCGCACATGATCGCGCAGGGCGGCGGCTCGATCATCAACATCTCGTCGATCGCCAGCCGCAAATGGGGCCCGATGCCCTTTCTCTCCTACAACGCATCGAAGGCCGCGCTCAACCACATGACACGGATCCTCGCGCGCCGCTACGCCGCGGACCAGGTGCGCTGCAATGTGATCCTGCCCGGCCTGATCGATACGCCGCACGCGGCCCATCTGACCGATGGCGACGAAGCCGCCGTGCAGGCCGCGCGCGAGTTTCGCAACAGCCGCTGCCCCATGGGCCGGCAAGGCACGCCGTGGGATATCGCCTACGCGGCGTTGTTCCTTGCCTGCGATGAGTCGCGTTATGTGACGGGGCTGGAGATGGTGGTAGACGGCGGACTGGGGCTTTGACGGAAACAGACAGCAAATCAAAGGCCGCGCCGCGGCACATAACAAAGAACCAGGAGACGCCCCATGCCCCGCCACCTAGCCGCCGCCACGCTCGTCGTCGCGCTTGCCGTGCCCGCAATCGCAGCGCAGGCCAGTGAATCCCCTGCCGACTATCCCTCCCACCCCATCCGCCTGTTGCTGCCGATCTCGGCCGGCTCCGGCGGCGACATCCTTGGCCGCGTGCTCGCGCAGCGCATGTCGGCCATCCTGAAGCAGCCCATCGTGGTGGAGAACAAAGGTGGGGCCTCCGGCATCATCGGCACGCAAGCGGTCGCGCGCGCGGCGCCCGACGGCTACACCTTCACGCTCGGCGGCGCGACCACGCATATGCTGAACGCTGCGGTCTACACCAAGCTGCCGTATGACCCGGTGAAGGACTTCACCGCCATCGGCCAGGTCGGCACGGCCGCCATCCTGCTGGTGGCCAGCAACGACTTTCCCGCGAACGACATCAAGGAGCTGGTGGCGTACACCAAAAGCCATCCCAACGAAGTGCAGTACGCCAGTTGGGGCACCGGCTCCACGGGCCAATTCTGCGGCGAGGTGCTCAAGCAACTGGCCGGCGCCTCGATGACGCATATTCCCTACAAGACCGTGCCACAGGTACTCAACGACATCGTTGCCGGGCATATCAAGCTGGGCTATGTGGACATGACTTCGGGCACGCCCTTCGTCAAGTCCGGCAAGGTCAAGGCGATCGGCACCTGTACCTCGCGCTCGCCTAGCCTGCCCGGGGTGAAGAGCTACTAACCTTTTAGAAAGTATTGTCATGTGAGACAATGCTTTCATGAAATGCAAACGAAACTCGGATGCTCGGTCGATCGAGCATCAAGCCTTGCAGGTAATGCGGCAGCAGGCAGTGAAGGCTATTCGCGAAGGCCAGACGGTAGAAAGCGTGGCTGCGGCCTTTGGTGTCAATGTGCGCAGCGTCTATCGCTGGCTGGCCGACTTTGCCAACGGCGGGCAGACGGCGCTGCTGGCTAAGCCGATACCCGGCCGCCCACCAAAGATCAGCGCCGAGGAAATGCGCTGGCTGGCCAAGGCAATCAGGGACAACACGCCGCTGCAGTACAAGTTCGAGTTCGGGCTGTGGACGCTGTCGCTGATCGGTGAGC